>JBFIOX010000108.1:0-8173 GCA_041610455.1 Gemmatimonadota bacterium | reverse complement strand
GAAGTCGATCAACTCGCGCGCGCCGGCGTCGAGGGACTCGAATCGTACGGTCACGCGCCCTTGCGCCCCGTCGATCCGCAGGCGGACCGGGGTGCTCGCCTGTGCAGACCTGGCGCGAGCCTCGGCGTAGGAGGCACGCAGCGCGGACGTCGCTTCGACCAACGCGTAGTCGTACTTCGTGTCGAGCACCATCTCGCCGCCCGCGATGAGGGTCCCCGATATCACGACGACCCCCAGCATCCCCAGGGTGGACGAACCTCGCTGTCTATCGCTCGCCGCTCCGAACATCGATCTCCCCAGATCTCTCGCTCACGCGCCGGACTTCCACCGCACGACCTACACACGCCGGCCGCGCTCCGGGCGGGGGGATCGCAAGTCTCGGTGACGGGGAGGCGCGCCGATCCCCGGCGACGTAAGCGACGCTCCTCGCGGTGCTTGGGCGGTCCCTCGCCGCCGCCCGGCACGAGCTCTGTCGCGAGCGCGACACAGCCTCGCTCCCGCAGGTCGCCAGATCCCTTTCACCCTGCAACGCCGGAGGGTGCGGGGTGCGGCCGCCCGCTCCGTCACGCCATCGGATCGGCTTCGACCTTTTCGATCGACTGCGGCCGCGCGCGCGGCTTCTTGGTCGCCCACTGGCGCCGCGATAGCTTCTGCCGGGGTGATCGCGCGGGCGAGGAGGTCCCGTGACGTCGGTGCAGCTGCTCTTGATGCTCTCGGTGGGGCTCGGTTGCCCCACGCTCGACGGGCCTGGCGACGGCGGACCCCCGGAGCTGGACCCCTGGACCGACCTGGAGACCCTGTATCGCTCGGGGCTCGCCTTCGGGGCCTTCCTGGATCAGGCGGACCGGCGGCGCGAGATGTGGATCGCACACTACGAGACGGGGCAGGCGCCCCCCTCCCTGATCGAACGGGCGCGGGCCGTCGGGGGGACCTGGCGGCTCCTCGCCATCGCCGAGGACTGGTGCAGCGACTCGGTCAACACCATCCCCTTCCTGGCGTTGCTCAGCGAGCGCGTGCCCGGACTCGATCTTCGGATCATCGACTCCGAGGCCGGCCGTGCCCTCATGCAGGCGCACCGAACGCCGGACGGGAGGGCCGCCACGCCGACGGTGATCCTCCTCGACGCCGAGTACCGGAAGGCTGGCTGCTGGGTCGAGCGACCGGCCGAGCTGCAGGCGTGGGCGCTCGAGCACCGGCCACGACTCGACGACCGCGAGTTTCTCCGGCGGAAGATGAGCTGGTACCGCGAAGACGGCGGGCGCTCGACCGTGCGGGAGATCGTCGAGCTGCTGGAACGCGCGGCGGGGGGCCAGGCGGGCTGCGAAGGCGGCTGAGGCGCCTCAGGTTCCCCACTTGCGGGGGGAGGCGGGCGCCAGCTTCGGCGTGCCCTCCAGGCGTGGGCCCGTGACCTTGCGCTTCCGGTTCGGGTCGGGGCCGGCCACGCCGCGCGAGATCATGGCGGCGAGCTCGGACGAAGGCACGGGACGGCCGAAGAAGAACCCCTGTACGAACTTTCCGCCCAGGTCCTCGAGGTGGGAGAGCTGTATCGGATCTTCGATGCCCTCGACGATCACCTCCAGATCGAGCATGTCGGCCAGGGTCAAGATGGTGCGCACGATGGCGACCGAGGCGGGATCCGCTCCGAGGGCCAGGACGAAGGACTTGTCCACCTTCAGCACATCGACCTCGAGGTCGCGCAGGTAAGAGAGCGACGAGAACCCCGTCCCGAAGTCGTCGATCGCCACCTTCACCCCGAGTTGCTTCAGCGCGCGGACGCGGTCCGTGTCGCCGCCCGCCGAGCTCTCCGTGATCTCCAGTTGCAGGCAGGCCGGATCGTATCGGGTGCGCCGCAGGATCCCCGAGATCGCATCCACGAAGTCGGGCTCGGAGAAATGCCGGGCGGAGAGGTTCACCGAGAGCAGGAACGGACGCTCGACCACCCCGAACTCCATGAGCCGCCTGATCTCGCGGCAGCCGTGCTCCAGCACCCACCGGTCGAGCTCGGCGATGAGCGACGACTCTTCGGCGATGGGGATGAAGCTGGCCGGGAGCAGCGGACCGTGCTCCGGATGCGACCAACGAACCAGCGCTTCGACGCCGACGATGGTGGAGGCGGCCGTCTCGACGATGGGTTGATACTGGAGCTCGAGCTCGCCCTTTTCGATCGCGCGCCGGAGCTGCGCTTCCAGGCGCAGGGACCAGTCCGCCCCCGCCTGTTCGAGCTCGTGGCTGTACAGCCGGTACTGGAAGCCACCGCGGCGCTTGGCGTCGTACATGGCCAGATCGGCCTGGTGCACCAGCTGCTCCGGATCTTCGGTGTCGGCCGAGCTGACCGCGATCCCCACGCTGGCCCCCACCTGGTGCTCCTCATCGCCCACCAGCACGGGCGTGCGCACGAGCGTCACGATGCGCTCGGCGGCCGTGATCGCCTGCGTCTCGGACTCGACCGTCTCGAGCAGGACCGCGAACTCGTCCCCCCCGATGCGAGCCACGGTGTCCGCGTCCCGCACCACCGTCTTGAGCCGGCTGGAGATCTCGCGCAGGAGCTCGTCTCCCACCGTGTGCCCCGCTCGGTCGTTGATGGGCTTGAAACGGTCGAGATCCACGTAGAGGAGGGCCACGTACTCACCGTCCCGCCTCCCACGCCGCAGCGCGTGCTTCAGGCGATCGGTGAACAGCGCGCGATTGGGCAGCCCGGTCAGGTAGTCGTGGAGGGCCCGATCTTCGAGCTCACGCTCGAGCTTCTTTCGATCGGTGGCGTCCCGGAGGATCTCGTACGTCCCCATGACTTTGCGGTTGACGACGATGGGCACGCTGGTAAGCTCCACCTCGGCCAGATCCCCCCGCGGTTGCGGCACCTCCGTCTCCACGGTGTTCTGCTTGCCACGCAGCGCGGTCTCGAGCGCCTGACGCGCGCGCGCGCGGCCGGCGGGGGCCACCAGGTCCATGAAGGGACGGCCGATCAGGTCGCTCACGGGGAGTCCCGTAAGCTCGCTCGCGGCCGGATTGACCCTCTGGATCACGCCGTCGGGATCGACGGCGATCACCGCGTCGACGTTGCGGGCGAACAGCGACTCGTGCTCCTGGTGCTTCTGCTCCAGGCGCCGACGGCCTTCTCCCACGAGCAGGTAGCTGCGCCACACGAAGAGGACGGAGCCGAGGAGTCCGCACGCGACCGGGAAGGCCGCGGGGTGCTGGAGCAGGTCCATGACGCGCTACCGGCGGCCGCGCGCCGGGAGGCATGGAGCAGGGCTCCCCCGCACCGAGCCCGGCCTCGAGGCCACCGCTTCACGTTCCGGTACTGCCGCCCGTGCCGCTCCCGCCGTGCTGTGAAGAAGCGCGCCCATCCTCCGGCCCTGTTTGGGGATCGCTGGCTACTGCATCCGGGCGCTTTGGAGCAGGATGCGTTCCACACGAGCCCCGGGCCGGACACCGCGGGAGGTTGGCCCGGAAGGCTCTACTCGTAGGCCGGGAGCCCCGTGACATCGTGGCCCAAAATGAGCGCGTGGATGTCGTGTGTACCCTCGTAAGTGTACACCGATTCGAGATTTGCCATGTGGCGCATGGACCCGTACTCGACGAGGATCCCGTTGGCGCCCAGCAAGCGCCGGGCCTCGCGGGCGCATTCGCAGGCCATGTTCACGTTGTTGCGCTTTGCCAGGGACACGTGCTGGGGCCGCATGGTGCCCTCGTCCTTCATCCGCCCCAGCCGAAGGGCCAGCAGCTGGGCCTTGGTGATCTCCGTGAGCATGTCCGCCAGGCGTACCTGCTGGATCTGCGTCTGCGCGATCGGCCTACCGCTGAACTGTACGCGGTGCTTGGCGTACTCGAGGGCTTCGCAGTAACACGCCATCGCGGCGCCCACCGCGCCCCAGGCGATTCCGTAGCGCGCCTGGGTGAGGCACTTGAGCGGGCTCTTCAGACCACCGCTGCCCGGCAGGAGATTCTCGCTCGGCACCCGGACGTCCTGGAGCACCAGCTCGGACGTATCGGATGCGAGGAGCGACAGCTTGCCTTCCTGGTCCTTGGCCGAGAAGCCCTCTCGGTCGGTCTCCACCACGAAGCCGCGAATCGAGTCGGCGTCGTCGAGCCCTCCCGTCTTCGCCCACACCACAGCGACGTCGGCCATGGACCCGTTGGTGATCCACATCTTGGCCCCGTTCAGCACCCATTCGTCGCCGTCTTCGACCGCTCGCGTGATCATCCCCCCGGGATTGGAACCGAAGTCCGGCTCGGTGAGCCCGAAGCACCCGATCGCCTCGCCCGTGGCGAGCTTCGGGAGCCAGGCGCGCTTCTGCTCCTCGGAGCCGAAGGCGAAGATCGGGTACATGACCAACGCACCCTGCACCGACACGAACGAGCGTAGTCCCGAATCGGCCCGCTCGAGCTCTTGCATAATGAGCCCGTAGGCTACGTTGTTCAGGCCGGCGCAGCCGTACGCTTCGGGCAGGTTCGCGCCCAGAAAGCCCAGCTCCCCCATTTGGGGGATGAGTTCTCGTGGGAACGTGCGCGAGATGTAGTGATGGCCGATGATGGGCATGACCTCGCGCTCCACCCAATCGCGCACCATCTCCCGCACGGCGCGCTCCTCCTCGGTCAGCAACGAGTCGATGTCGTAGTAATCGACCCCTTCGAAGCTCATCGCGAACTCTTCTCCTCGGCAGGAGCGTGGGGATCGGACGCGTCACCGGGCCGAACGCCCCCTGCCTCTCGTGACGTCGGGTGGCCGTCGGGCGAGCGGAACAAGGTGATCGCGACGCCGGCGCCGGCGACCACAAGGAACAATCCCGAGGCGACGCCCGCAAATCCGTACCATCCGGCGTTCGCCAGCAGCACCAGCCCCGCCATGAGGGCGACGGCCGCCGCGGGTAGGCCGACCACCGCGCGCGGCGTCGACGCCCAGACCCGTGCCCCGGCTATCCGTCGCGGCGCCAGCGGTGGTACCCCTTCACGACCTCGCCCCCGATGCGGAGCCCGAGGTAATAGGCGGCCGCGAGGGGCAGGAGCCAGGCCAGGGGCGGCAGGAAGTCGAGCTTCTCGACGCGCACCACCCAGATCGCGAACGGGAGCAGCACGAGCGCCGCGATGGCGTGCCGCCCGATGCGCAGTCGCCGGAGCATGCGAGGACGACACTTCGCGCACCATTGGCTCTCGTCGAGGTCGCTCTTGGGGAACACCGCCCCGCAGGCGTCGCAGGCGGCCCCCGCGAAGTGGAACTCTCCGGTCGGTCCGCGGGGAGCGCTCTCCCCGGCCCCGCTGCGTGACGGATGGCTCATGCCGGCACGGCCTCGAGCCGAGAGATGACGGCCTCGCCGAACTCCCGCGTGGTGGCGCTCCCCCCCAAGTCCGGTGTGAGCCGATCGCCCGCCTCCAGGGTCTCGCGAAGGGCGGTGCGGATCCGCGCCGCCAGGTCGCGCTCATCCAGATGCTCCAGCATCAAGCAGGAGGCGAGGAGGAGCGAAGTGGGATTCGCGATCCCCTGGCCCGCGATGTCCGGGGCGGAGCCGTGCACCGCCTCGAAGATCGCCGCCCGCTCGCCCAGGTTCGCCCCCGGCGCGAAGCCCAGACCCCCGATGAGGCCGGCCACCTCGTCGGACAGGATGTCGCCGAACATGTTCTCCGTGACGATCACGTCGAACTGGTACGGATTCAGGACGAGCTGCATGGCCGTGTTGTCGACGATCTTGTCGTCGAACTCGATGCGGCCCTCGTATTCCTTCGCGATGTCGCGGCCCACCTCGAGAAAGAGCCCCTGCGTGTACTTGAGGATGTTGGCCTTGTGCACGAGGGTGACCTTGCCGCGCCCGTGCGAGAGGGCGTACTCGAACGCGAAGCGTACGATCCGCTGCGAGCCGAAGCGGGTGATCAGCATCACCGACTCGGCCACCGCGCGGGGGTCGTTCTCCATCCCGATGAAATGCTCGATTCCGGCATACAGCCCTTCGGTGTTCTCGCGCACGATGACGAGATCCACATCCGGATAGCGCGCCGACGGTAGCAACGTCTTGGCGGGCCGCACGTTGGCGAACAGATCGAAGTGCTTGCGCAGGGCCACGTTCACCGAGCGGAATCCGGAGCCGATCGGCGTAGTCAGCGGACCCTTGAGCGCCACCCTCGTCTCCTCGATCGACTCGAGCGTGGCCGCGGGCAGAGGCTCCCCGACGGTTTCCATGGCGGTGACGCCCGCCACGTGCTCGTGCCACCGAATCGGTGCACCCGAGGCGGCGAGGATGTCCAGCGTCGTGCGGGCGATCCCCGGTCCGATCCCGTCACCGGGGATGAGCGTCACATCGTGCATCGGCCGACCACTCCGCTGGTTCTCAAGAGGGGGCGAGCTGACGCGCGGCGTGCAGCGCGAGCGTCGTCAACGTCGTCCGCGCGGTCGCCTCGCCCGCGTCGCCTTCGATCAACCCGTGCCACATCACGGCGCTGCGCCGTACGTCGATCACTGCCGTGAGCATCACGGCCCGACCCAGCGCGGGGCGGCCCGCGGCTTCCGCGGCCGCGCGCTCCTCTTCGTTGGGTCCCCGATACGTGACGAGGAGCGGGAGCACGACGACGCGCGCATCGAACAGCGCCGCGATCTGACGGAGCTGGCTGTGGAGCGGCTCATAGATCTGGGCGTGCCGGTCGGGCTCGCGCAAGAGACCGTGGTAGGCGAGGCGCTGCGGGTCCACCTTGATCGTGGGGTTGCGCTCCAGTCGTGCCACGACGTCCGGCGGAAGGGCCCAGGTCCGCGCGCCCTCCTCCTCGCCGAAGGCGAACTGGAGCTCGGCGTTCAGCAGCCCGATCACCTCGCGCTCCGTCGCCACGCCCCCGACCCAAGCTCCTCCGGCCGTGGGGCGCGTCGCCTGCACGGGCAGCAGGACCGCCGGGACCCCCTGGGGAATGGTGGGAACCCGATCGCGCTCCTGGGCCGAGACCGGCGCGACGCCGGTCATCGACAGTAGGGTCGCCGCCAGACACGCCGCGCCCGCCACCCGCTTTCCGACCTCCGCACAAACGCTCATATCGCCCACCCTCCCGGTCCACCCGCCATGACCCTCAAGCGCGCGTCGCCGTGACGCGCGCGATCTCCGTCTCGATCTCCTGGTGGGACAACGTGTGATCGCACCGCTTGGCGAGGTCGAACAGGGCCTCGCACAGCTCCTCGTCGCCCGCATCGTGGCCGTGCTCGCTCAACCAGTGGCGCACGTTGCTGAGCCCCGAGACCGGGGAGATCTCGATCCGCTGCCGGAGCCCCACCAGTGACGCAGGCACGCCGCTATAGACGCAGTCCTCGAGCCAGCGGTCACCCTTGCTCATCGCCTTGATGATGGCCGCCGCGTGCACGCCGGTCCCCGTCCGGAAGGCATCCTCGCCCACCACCGGGTAGTTGTGCGGCACCTGCAGGCCGCACATTTCGGCCGTCACGCGGCAATAGTCCGGCAGCGCCGACAGATCGTGCCGGTGCAGCCCGAACAGGTGGAAGTTCACCAGCAGAAGATCCATCTCGACGTTCCCGATCCGCTCGCCGATCCCGAGGGCCGTGCCGTGCACCCGGTCGACCCCCTCTTCGATCGCGGCCAGCGCGTTGGCCAGGCCGAAACCGCGGTCGCGATGACCGTGCCAGTCGATCTTCACCTCCTGCCCGGCCTCCGCGACCACTTCGCGGGCAAACCGCACCAGCTGCCGCACCCCATGGGGCGTAGCGTGGCCCACCGTGTCGGCCAGGCAGATCCGGCGGGCACCGGACTCGATGGCCGCCGCATACAGCGTCCGAAGCGCTTCCGGACGCGATCGGGTAGTGTCTTCGGTCACGTACATGACGTCCAGACCCTCGGACACCGCGAACGAGACAGCCTCGCGCGTGGCGGCCAGGATCTTGTCGAGATCCCATCCCTCGGCGTACTGGCGAATCGGCGAGCTGCCGATGAACGCGCCGACCTCGAGCCGCAGCCCGGTCGTCTGGGACACCCGAGCGATCGGCTCGATGTCGGCCCGCACGGTGCGGGCCGCGCAGTTGGCCGAGATCGGGAGGCCGCCGTCGGCGATCTCGCGAGCGAGGGCGAGCACGGCCTCGTACGCGCGCGTCCACGCTCCGGGGAGGCCTATGTCCGCGGAGTGGATGCCCAGCTCGACCATCAGGTGGAGGAGCTCGATCTTCTTCCCGATGGGCGGGTCGGTCACGGAG
>JBFIOX010000107.1:0-8180 GCA_041610455.1 Gemmatimonadota bacterium | reverse complement strand
GCTGGCGCTGACCATGCGCGGACGCCGGCGCGAGAGCCAGCGCCACCGCGAGGGCCAGGGCGCCCGACCACACCCCGCGCGGGAGCCCGATCCGGCGACTCACCGCCCCGGCTCCCGCCCGAGCGGGCTCACGGGCCGCCTCCCGCCGCGAGCCTCTCCCCGGGAGGGCGCTGATACGTATCCTTGCACCGCGAAGCCGCCGCCGTCGCCTCATCGTGGTCCTCTCCCAGCAGCTGTTCACGCCGATCCGCGCTCAGGCAGGCATGCGTGGCGCGTTCGCGAAGCGTCCTGATCAGGGGCTCCCAGCCCAGCGGCCAGACCCGCACCTGGCCGAAGGCCCCCTCTTCCAGCGTCACCGCCCAAGGACCCGCCAGGGCCCCCTCCACGGCTCGCACGCTCCCCAGCGGGCCGCGCAACTCGTACAGCATATCGCCGCCCGGCGCGCGCCAGCCACGCACGCCCGGCTCTCCGTACGGGGCCGTGAGCAGGACCGAGTCGGAGACGAACGCGAGCGCCCGGGCCTGGCCGACGATGGGGCTCGCCGCCCCGAGACGATCCTCTGTCCACGTGCGCGCACCCGTCTGGCGGGACAGGATCACGACCGAGCCGGAGTACGCGATCGCCAGGTGGCGGCCGCCGGGGCTGAAGGCGAGGGCGTTGACCTCCTCGATGGCCTCGGGCGCATGACCGACGCCGGTCGGGTCGCCCGAAGGCCCCCAGATCCGCACCTCCCCGTTCCAATCCCCCGTGGCCACGTGGCCGTCGGGAGCGATGACCGCGCGCGCCAGATCCTGGACCGTGAACGACGTGTCGGTCCACCGCGTCGTGGCGGTGAGGCGGACCTCGCCGTCGTCCGAGGCCGACAGCAAGCGGGCTCCCGCCGCGTCGAAGCCGAGACCGAGGATCGCCGCTCCATGCCGCAGCTCTCGGGCGGGCGCGGGATCGCCCCCCACCGAGTCCGGGACCGCCCACACCACCACCGAGTCCCCCCGTGCCGCCGCGATCCATCGACCGCGCGGATCGAGGGCCAGTAGCTCGGGAGGCCCGCCCAGCGCGAAGGGGCCGGCGACGGGAGTGCCCGAGGCGCGGTCCCACACCCGCAGCTCGCCCGTGCTGTCGGCGGTCGCGACGCGCGTCCCGCGCGCATCGATCGCCACGAGCCGGGCGGGCCGGGGGAGCCGGCTCGGACCGGTGTCCCAGCGCGTTCCTTCACGGTCCCAGATGCGCAGCTCGCCCGCCGCGTCCACCGTCACGATGTGGCGCCGGCTCGGATCGAGCCCGGCGAACACCACCGCGTCGCGATGGCCGCGGAGCTCGAGCAGCTCCCGGGGGGGATCGATGTGCCACAGCGTGGCGGAGCGGTCGGCGAGCGTGGCCAGCAGCAGATCGGCGTCGGCGAGGAGGGTCGCGGCCTCGACGCGGGGCCCATCGGTGATCGCGAACTCGCGCGGATCCTGGGGTTCGGCGGCACACGTGGGCGCCAACCGGCTCGCCGTCCCGTCGCCCGACACCGCGAGAAGGCCGGCGTCGCGCACGAACGCCACCCGCACGGGCGCGTCCGCCAACGTCATGTCGCACCCTTCGACCCGCCGGGCTTCCTGCGCGCCCCTCAGGTCCCACAGCGACACCGAGCCGTCCAACGCCCCGATGAGCAGCCGCCCGAACGGGCTTTCGGCGCGATCGGGGGTGGGCAGATAGGCCACGTCGCGCAGGATGCGTGGCGCGTCGGGGCCGAGGCGGTAGGTGCCTCCCCGCGCGCCCGTCCGCAGGTCGGTCACCGCGAGGCGGCCGTCGGAGGACCAGGAGACCAGATGTCCGCCGTCCCCGCCGAAGACCGCCGACCGGACCCGGTCGAGCGTGTCCACCACCAGCTCGGCGCTCGAGACGAGGGGATCCGCCCCGTCGGAGCCCTCCGGCTTGCAGCGCGCGGCTGGCGCGAAACGGCCGGGCGCGGTGGGCCAGGCGCACACCCGGTCGGGGCGGTCGCCCTCGGCGCCGTAGATGGCGGCCAGGTGCCGGTCCGACCGCCGCAGAGCGGTGAATCCGCGCGGGATCGACAGCGCGCGCCAGCCCGGGGGCATGGCCGCGGGCGCCTCGCCGCTCCGGAAGACCAGCGTGCCGCCGCCGGGCTCCAGCCAGCCGGCCACCACCGGGCCCTCGAGCACCTGCTCGAGCTCGGCCCCCGTGCGGCCATCCAGCACGCGCACGGTGGCCATCGGGTCGTCGGCGCCGAGCTGCGAGATGACGAGCACGCGCGCGCTGTCCACGTCGATGGGCTTGAAGGGAACCGGCACCCGTACCGCCGTCCTGGGGATGACCCGTCGCGAGGCGAGGTCGATGCCGAGCGTGAACCCCGCCCCGTCCACGTCGTCCTCCCCCATCAGCTCGCTCAGGATGAGGGCCCCCTCGAGCGGGTCGATGTCGGCCTGCTGGCTGGCGAACTCGATCTGGGCGCGCCGCGCATCGCGCCGCGCGTCCGCGATGAGGACGGAGGCGACCACGCCACCCGCGACGAGCAGGACCGCCGCGGCGCTCGCGGCCCACGCCCGCCGCTTGTTCCGCTCCCGCACGCTCCAGGAAAGGAAGTCGATCGCCTGACGGAACCCGCCCGGCCGCCGGGCCCGCTCATCGTAGGGGCGCGCCCACACGGCCGCCGCCTCCTCGTCGGGGAAGCTCCGGCGCCAGCCCAGGGCCTGCGACAGCTCGGGCTTGCGATAGGGGCTGGAGGCCTCTCCGGCCGTCCACGCCGCCGCCTTGTCCGACAGGGGACGGTAGACCTTGGCCAGGCCCTCCTCGTCCTTCATCCAGTCGCGGAGGACCTCCCAGCGCGCGATGAGGCTCTCGTGCGAGATGTCGATCAGCGTATGGGGCTTCAGCGTTCCCTCGCGCGGCGACAGGAACGTGCGGCCTTCGCGACGGAACGCGTCGAGCACCGCGGTGACCTCCGACAGGCTCGCGCCCGACAGGGTACGCAGCTCGGCCACCGTGGCCCCCCGCCGCATCTCGCGGCCGTCGGGCAGCACCTCGGTCAGACGCTGGAACACCCGACGCGCGATCTCGCGCCCCTCGTCCCCCAGTTCCTCGAGCACGGTGTCGAGATGGAGGTCGAGCGCCCCGTCGAGGCGCCCCGCCGCGGACAGGTCGCACAGGTCGAGGCGCTGCGGGTCGCAGCCCGGGGCGTGGTCCCCCGAGGCCATGCGCGCCGCCCAGGCGTCCCAGGTGCGCATGAGGGCGTGCTGCAGCACCGGGAGCCGCGCCGGGTCGTCGCCCGTGTCGTTGAGCAGCCGGTTCACGAGGCGGGGCGTGATCTCGGCCCCTACCATCGCCACCGGACCCTCGATCGCTTCGCGTCGCGCCGCTCGGGTCAGCAAGGGGACGAGGTAGAAGCCCTCGTTCACCCAGCGGACGAGGTCCGCGTAGCGCGCGCAGTCTCCCAGGAAGTCCGAGCGCATGGTGAGGAGCACGAAGACGCGGGGACCGTCGCCCTCCCCGCCGAGCGCCCGGTGCGTGCCCGCCGCCGCCTCGAGCAGGAGCTTCACGAACGCCACGTCGTCGTCGCTCCCCGCGGCGCGCAGGCCCGGTTGGAAGCGGAACAGCTCTTCGAACTGGTCGACGAAGACGAGCAGGTTCTCGTCGGGGCGCAGGTCGGACTGCTGTGCGACGTCGAGGAGCCCCATCGAGTCGCGCCGGAGGATGGCCTCGATCATCTCCTCCGCGCCGAGGGGGCCGTCGCCCTCCGACGTCAGCAGGCCGGCCCGCGCCAGTCCCGCGGCGAGCTGGCCCAGCGGATCGTTGCGGGGGCGCATCTTGGCGATGCGCCAGCGCGAGCCGGCGGCGCCCAGCAATCCGCGGTGGAGGGCCGGCAGCACCCCGCACTGAACGAGCGACGACTTGCCGCTTCCGGACACCCCGACCACGGCCAGAAAGCTCGAGCGGCCCAAGCGATCGACCAGATCGTACGTGGCTTGCCGGCGGCCGAAGAAGCGCTCGGACTCGTCCTCCTCGAACGGGCGAAATCCCGGAAACGGGTTCTGCAGCTCGACCGCGGCGGTCATCAGCCTTGCTCTGGCTCGGCCCCGGTGAGGGTCTTGAAGAAGGGCATGAGGTCGTCCTCCGAGAAGCGCTCCCCGGCCCGGATCACCACCGTGCCGGGCTCCTTGAACCCGAGCTTCTCCTCGTTGAACGGCTCGAGGAAGTAGTAGCCGCGCGGCAGCGGCCGCTCGCGCCGCATGACGCGGAAGAGATGGAGCCAATCGGTGGCCAGCCCCTTCCACCAGCGCTCGGGGGCTTCGCCGTACACGACGAGGCTCGCATCGCAGTCCTGCAGATAGGTGCGGTGCTGTCGGTCGATCTCCTCGGCCGAGCCCTCGAACAGCGGGGTCCAGACCACGCAGTCCTTCTTCTGCAGCAGCCGCCGCAGCCGGTCGGTGCGTTTCAGGTCGGACTGGTCGAAGAGCAGATACACGTATCGGTACTGGCCGGGAGCCTCGCCGGCGGAGAGCGGGACGCGCGCTCCCCCGACCTTCCGATCGGCCGCCACGAGCGCCGCCAGCACGGCCTCCTTGAAGCCCTCCAGCGAGGTGCGGCGCAGCGGCTCGGTGGCGCCCGAGGCGGACTCGATCGCCTCGAACAGGCGGCGCTGCCGGGGGTCGCGCGGCTCGTCCTCCGAAGCCAGCCACACCATGCGCCGCAGCTTCCCGCCTCCGGCGCGCTCGCCGGCCAGGTCGCACTCCAGGTGCGCCGCGTCGTCGTAGTCGTCGCCCAGGATGTGCACGGAGATCTCGGCCGCCTCGAGCGCCGACTCCGCCCCGGCCAGGATCTCGTCGACCTCCGAGCGGGCCGGTCCCTCCGGTACCACGCGGAAGCCGCGGTCCTCCAGCTCGGCCCGCATCTGCTCGCGCAGGCGCCGCATGCCGGGGTCGGTGTGCGCCAGGAACACGGTGCGGGCGCCATTGCTTCGCGCCGCCGGGCCCGTTCCGCCGCTCCGCATCGCGGGGGCGGCGGCCGGTGGCGCGGCCTCGGGCGCCGGCGCCGGCTCGGGCTCGGGCTCCACCGCCTGCCCGGGCTCGGGCGAGGTCGCCGGCGTGGGCTCCTCGGCCGCGGTCGGCCGCGCTGGTTCGGCGGCCGTCGTGGGGGCCGCCTCGGCGGCCGCCGGTGGTGACTCCTCGGTCGCGCTGGGCCGGGATTCCGGCGCGGCGGACGAAGGCTGCCCCGTCAGGGGGGCGCACAGGTCCTTGGCGAGGGCCGCGGCGGCCCGGATGACCAGCGCCCGGGTGAGATTCCCCTCCTCGTCCGTGAGCCCCAGCGTGCGCACGTCCCGCAGCGTGTCCAGCATCTGGGCGCGGTCGACGGGGGACCGGAGAACGCTGAACATGCGGCGCCCGTCCCCTCCGTCCTGGGCACCGATGGCGAACGTCTCGGCTTCCACGTTCCGCTCGATCGAATCGAGGTAGGCCGGCGAGAGCACTCCGATGAAGAGGGCGGCCTGGTCCGGGGTGACGCCGTCGGCGTCGGAGCCGCTGATCACCAGCTCGCGCTTGAGGCGTGGCTTGGCGAACTGCTGCAGCGAGTCGCGGAGCAACGCCACGCAGCCGGGGCCTCCGGCCTCGATCGGCGTGTCGTCCGCGGCTTCGAAGCTCACGAAGACGTCGATGTCGTGATCTCGCCCGTCGCTCAACCGGCGCTCCATGGTCGCACGGGGATTCGGGCTCGCCCTACGAGCCCGCCGCACCACCCCGCCGACGAGACCCCATCCCTCAGGAGGCGGCCCGCCCCCAGGGGTGTCCCGTCCGGCCGATCGAACGCAGGCAGTGCGCGCCCGTGCCGTTCACCGTGGGAAGAAGCGGAGCTTCCGAAGGGACCGGACGGGGCCGCGAGCGCCCGCGACGTGACGCGGTAAATGTCGAAAGTCCCTAACTAGTCGTCAACACAAGGGCTTTCGCGCGCCGCACCGGTCGCCTCGGACGCAACGGCCGGGCCCGCGAACGAGCTCCGCCGGGCCGGGCGGGGCGCCAGAGGCGCTAAACGGGTCGCACACAGGCCCCTAGCCCGCCCGAGTCGGACGCGCAGGGGGCCTTCCGGCTCGGTTTTCCACCGGACGCGGCGGGAGAAGTGTCGGCTCGGCGCCACACGCCGGAGGCGCTACCGACAGAGCAGGGCGGCGGTCTCGCGCTGGGCCGGGCTGGGGGTGGCCGGCATGGAAATCACCGCGGCGCGCTGGCGCGGATCGTCCGGGAGCAGCATGGCGAATGCCCCCAGCGGGACGTCGCCCGACACCGGGGTGGAGCGCCCCGCTTCGCCGACGGTCACGACGCGTCCCGGCGCCAGCCGACCGGCTAGCCAGACCCCGTAGGAGAGCCAGGCGCGCAGCAGGTCGTCCCCCTCCGAGGGGATGCCGTCCAACTCGGACCTGTACCGCGCCACCGCCTCTTCGTAGGCATCGGGCCGCGCTTCCTTGAGGGCCCGCAGGTACGCGCGGTAGCGTGGCTGGAAATCCTCGACACCACGCGCGGCCAGCGCCCGGACGTAGGCGTCCGGGCTCCCGGACTTCGCGCTCACGCGCCGCTGCCGGCCACGTGTGCCACCGACCGCTCGATGAGCTCGCCCAGGACCTCCACGTCCACATCGTCCAGCTTCTTGACGTAGAGGCACGACTTGCCCGTGGTGTGCTTGCCCAGCTTGGACAGCAGCTCATCGTGCCGGGAGAACCCCGACATGATGTAGAGGGTCAGGGCCTGCTTGCGGGGCGAGAACCCGGTCACGAACCAGTCTCCCTCGCGGCCGCTGTCGTACTTGTAGTGGTAGCTGCCGAACCCGACGATGCTCTTGCCCCACATCTTGGGCTCGCACCCCGTGATGTCCCGCATCAGGGTGAGGATCGCGCGGCAGTCGTCGCGCCGCCCCTCGTCCTCGATCGCGGCCAGGAACGCCTCGACGTCCCCATCGTTCGGCTTCGTCTTCAGCTCGGCCATGGTCGCGGCTCCCGCGCGCAGGTGATCGGGCAGGTGATCGGGTCGTCGGCTACTCGCCGGCCGCCATGGAGTCCAGGAACTCCTGGTTGTTCTTGGTCCGCTTGAGGCGGTCGATCATGAACTGGATGGCCTCGGCGGGTGGCATGTCGGAAAGGAAATTGCGGAGCAGATACATGCGGTTCAGCTCCACATCGTTGAGGAGCAGCTCCTCTTTGCGGGTGCTCGAGCGATTGAGGTCGATCGCCGGATAGATGCGCTTGTCGGCGATCTGGCGATCGAGCAGCACCTCGCTGTTCCCCGTCCCTTTGAACTCCTCGAAGATCACTTCGTCCATGCGGCTCCCGGTCTCGATCAGCGCCGTCGCGATGATGGTGAGGCTGCCGCCCTCCTCGATGTTGCGCGCCGCCCCGAAGAACCGCTTCGGCTTGTGCAGCGCGTTGGCGTCGACGCCGCCCGAGAGGATCTTGCCGGAGTGGGGCACGGTCGTGTTGTAGGCCCGCGCCAGGCGCGTGATCGAGTCGAGCAGGATGACGACGTCCTGGTGGTACTCGACGAGACGCTTCGCCTTCTCCAGCACCATCTCTGCGACTTGCGTGTGACGATCGGCGGGCTCGTCGAAAGTGGAGGAGATGATCTCGGCCGGGACGTTTTCCTCCATGTCGGTGACCTCCTCCGGTCGCTCATCGATGAGGAGGACGATGACCTTGACGTCGGGCTGATTGGCGACGATCGCGTTCGCGATCTTCTGGAGGAGGATCGTCTTCCCGGCCTTCGGGGGGGAGACGATCAGACTGCGTTGTCCCTTCCCGATCGGGGCGATGAGGTCGAGGATGCGCATCGAGACATCCCCGTCCTCGCTCTCCAGCTTGAGGCGGTCTTCCGGGTAGCGTGGCCTGAGGTTGTCGAAGGCGATCCGGTGCTTGGCCTTCTCTGGGTCCTCGGCGTTGATCGACTCGACCTTGAGGAGCGCCAGGTAACGCTCGCCTTCCTTCGGAGGACGCACCTGACCCTGGACCGTGTCGCCCGTGCGCATGTCGAAGCGCTTGATCTGGGACGGCGAGACGTAGATGTCGTCGGGCCCGTAGAGGTAGTTCCAGTCCTGGCTGCGGAGGAAGCCGTATCCTTCCGGAAGGATCTCGAGCACGCCCTCGCCCCGGAGGACGACCTCGGAGTCGAGGAGGTTCTGCTCGATGCGGAAGATCAGGTCCT
>JBFIOX010000106.1:0-8251 GCA_041610455.1 Gemmatimonadota bacterium | reverse complement strand
GGGCGCCCGCCCAACCCCAACCGGCCGCTCCCGCGGCGCCGGCGGAGGCCGCCGCACCCGGTGGCGCCGCCGCCGCCGAGGCGGCCGCCCGCGAAGCGCCGACGGCTCCGGCCGCGACGGCCACTCAGCCCACCGCCGAGGCACCCGCGGCGCCCCCCAGCACGGACGGACGCATCAAGGCCTCCCCCGTGGCGCGCCGCATCGCGGCGGAGAGCGGGATCGACCTCGGCACGCTGGCCGGCTCCGGGCCCGGCGGCCGGATCATCAAGGCGGATGTGGAGGCGGCCCTGGCCGCTCCCGCCCCGACGGCCCCCGGTCCCGAGGCGGCGACGGCGCCTCCGGCCCCGGCCGCCGAGCCCGCGCGTCCCGCCCTGGCCACCCCCGGTCCCCTCCTCGAATCCCGGGTCGAAGAGGCGAGCCAGATGCGCAAGGCCATCGCGCGACGTCTCGCCCAGTCGATCGGTCCCGTGCCGCACTTCTTCCTCACGACCGAGATCGACATGGAGCGGGCGCTCGAGCTGAGGGCCGACCTCAACGCGCGTTCGAGCGAAGGGAAGATCGGGGTCACCGACCTCCTCCTCAAAGCGACCGCCGAGGCGTTGGCGCGCCCCCCGGGATGCAACGCGTCCTGGGAGGACGGCTCGATCCGCTATCACGGCAGCATCGACCTGGGAATCGCCGTGGCGCTCGAGGGCGGGCTCATCACGCCGGTGCTGCGCGATGCGGGTCGAAAAGGGCTCCGCCAGATCTCCGTGGAGGCCGCGGACCTGATCGCGCGCGCGCGCGACCGCAAGCTGAAGCCCGAGGAGTACCAGGGCGGCACGTTCTCGGTGAGCAACCTCGGGATGTACGAGATCGAGGAGTTCACCGCGATCATCAACCCGCCGGAGGCCGGGATCCTGGCCATCGGTCGCACGGTCGAGAAGCCCGTGGTCGTGGACGGCGAGGTGAGCGTGCGCAAGCGGATGCGGGTCACCATGTCGTGCGACCATAGGGTGATCGACGGCGCCTCGGGCGCCGCCTTCCTCGGCACGTTCAAGGCGATGCTCGAGAATCCGCTCGAGATGATCCTCTGACGATACAGAACAAGCACTTTACCACTACGTAAAGCGAGTCGATAGCGCATGGCCGAGACCTACGACGTCGTCGTCATCGGAGCGGGACCCGCGGGCTACGTGAGCGCCATACGGGCGGCGCAGCTGGGGCTCAAGGTGGCGTGCGTCGAGAGCAACTCGTACGAGGGCGGCTTCGGCGGGACCTGCCTCAACTGGGGCTGCATTCCCGCCAAGGCCCTGCTCGAGAGCGCCGCCCTGGCCCATCACCTGAAGAGCCACGGAGCCGACTTCGGCGTGCGGCCCGTCCAGGTCGAGTACGACATCTCGGCGGCGGTGGGGCGGAGCCGCGAGATCGCCAAGAAGCTCACGGGGGGCGTGCAGTACCTCCTCAAGAAGAACGAGATCGACGTGTTCCAGGGCCGCGGCCGGCTGGCCGGCAAGGGTCAGGTGGCCGTGGAGACCGGAGACGAGAGCCAGCAGCTCTCGACCAAGCACGTGATCCTCGCCACCGGATCGGTCATGAAGACCTTCCCGGGCTTCGAGTTCGACGGCGAGAAGGTGATCGGGAGCCGGGAGGCGCTCGGGCTTGGCAAGCTGCCGGGCCGCATGGTCATCGTGGGGGCCGGCTTCGTGGGGGTCGAGTTCGCCGACGTGTTCAACGCCTTCGGCGTCGATGTCACCCTCATCGAGGCGCTCGACACGCTGGTCCCGCTCGAGGATCCCGAGATCGGCAAGGCCCTCGAGCGGTCGTTCAAGAAGCGCGGCATCCAGATTCGCACCAAGACCAAGGTCAAGGAGCTGGATCGGGACGCGAGCCCCATGATCCTGACGGTCGAGAACGCCGACGGCAGCCAGGGCATCGAGAAGACAGACGTCGTCCTGATGGCCGTGGGCCGTCGCCCCGTGACCGAGGACATGGGGTTGGAGGACAACGGGGTTCGCCTGGCGGACGGGTTCGTGAAGATCGACGGCAACTGCCAGACGACGGCGCCCGGGGTGTACGCGATCGGGGACGTGTCCGGTCAGCCCATGCTGGCCCACGTGGGCTCGCACGAGGGCATCGTGGCGGCCGAGCACATCGCCGGGCAGCACCCGCACCCGGTCCGCTACGACAACGTGCCCTCGGTCGGGTACTGCCATCCCGAGATCGCCACCATCGGGCTCACGGAAGAGAAGGCCAAAGAGGCCGGCCACGAGGTGCGCATCGGGAAGTACCCCCTCGGCGCGCACGGGCGGGCCCTCACCGCCGGAGCGCCCGAGGGGTTCGTGAAGTTCGTGGCCGACGCCAAGTACGGCGAGGTGCTCGGCGTGCACATGATCGGCCACAACGTCAGCGAGCTGGTGGCCGAGGTGGGACTGGGGCGCGACCTCGAGACGACGCTCGACGAGATCGTGGGGCACGCGCACGCCCACCCCAGCATGTCCGAGGCGGTGATGGAGGCGGCGCTGGCCGCCCTCGGACGCGCCATCCACATGTGAGCCCCATTCCGACCCCCTCCCCCCCCGCGGCGGCCGCGCGCCGTCTCTCGGTCATCGACCTGGGTCGGCGGCCCTACGCCGAGGTGCTCGAGCTCCAGCGCCGTCTCGCCGCGGGGCGCCGTGCCGGCCACGTCGAGGACGATGTGCTGCTCTTCGTCGAGCACCCCCCGGTGGTCACGCTCGGGCGGGGGGCGGACCGGCGGCATCTGGTGGCCTCGGAGGCCTGGCTGGAGGAGCGGGGCGTCGAGGTGGTCGAGATCGAGCGGGGAGGTGACGTCACCTACCACGGCCCCGGGCAGCTCGTGGGGTACCCCATCCTCGACCTGCGCGGGTATCGGCAGGACCTGCACTGGTACCTGCGTCGCCTCGAGGAGACGCTGCTGCGAACGCTGGCCGCGGCCGGCCTGCCCGGCTACCGGGTCGAGGGCTACACGGGCGTGTGGACCGGCGAGCTGGGCGCCGACGCCGCCTCGGCGCGCGAGTCGGACGGCTTCGCCACGGTGCCGGCGGCCCGGGCCGCTCCGCTGGTGCGCGACGGGCACCTGCGCAAGGTGGCGTCGATCGGCGTGCACGCGAGTCGATGGGTCACGCGGCACGGGTTCGCGCTCAACGTGACCGACGAGCCCCTGGCGCAGTTCGACTGGATCGTCCCCTGCGGAATCGCCGGCGTCCGGATGACGAGCCTGACCCGGGAAGGATGCCCGCTCTCCCTGCCCCAAGCGCGCGATCTGGTGCTGCGGGGCTTCGCGGGCGCGTTCCCCGAGGTCTCGCCCCGCGAGGCCGCCGCCCCGCCCCCGTAGGCGGCCGCCGGGCCGCTCTCGGCCTCGGGCCGCTGGAGGTGACTTGCCGACTCCCCGACACGTGCTGGGCATCTCCGCCTTCTACCACGACAGCGCGGCCTGCCTCCTCACCGACGGCGAGATCGTGGCGGCGGCGCAGGAGGAGCGCTTCACCCGCAAGAAGGGAGACGCGGGCTTCCCCGAGCACGCGGTTCGTTTCTGCCTCGAGGCCGGCGGCATCGAGGTCGCCGATCTCACGTGCGTGGGCTTCTACGACAAGCCGATCCTCAAGTTCGAGCGGATCCTCGAGACGTATCTGGGCGTCGTGCCGCGGGGCCTGCGATCGTTCCTCATGGCGGGCCCGCTGTGGATCAAGGAGAAGCTGTACATGGACCGGCAGATCCGCCGGTCGCTGGGCTTCGATGGCGAGATCCTCTACGCCGAGCATCACGAGTCGCACGCGGCGAGCGCGTTCTTCCCGTCTCCGTTCCGGGAATCGGCCATCCTGACGATGGACGGCGTCGGGGAGTGGGCCACGGCGTCGATCGGGCTGGGCCGCGGGAGCGAGATCGAGATCCTGCGCGAGCTGCGCTGGCCCGATTCGCTCGGCCTCCTCTACTCGGCGTTCACGTACTACGCGGGCTTCAAGGTCAACTCCGGCGAGTACAAGGTCATGGGGCTGGCTCCGTACGGGGAGCCGCGCTTCGTGCCCCTGATCCTCGATGAGCTGATGGATCTGCGCGAGGACGGCTCCTTCCGCCTCGACCAGCGCTATTTCGACTACGTGTCCGGGCTCACGATGACCAGCCGGGCCTTCGACGAGCTGTTCGGCGGCCCGCCGCGCCGGCCCGAGTCGCCGCTCACGCAGCGCGAGATGGACCTGGCGCGCTCGATCCAGGACGTGTGCGAAGAGGTCATGCTTCGCATGGCCCGCACCGCCCACCGCGAGACGGGCGCCAAGACCCTGTGCCTGGCGGGCGGCGTGGCGCTCAACTGCGTGGGCAACGGTCGCATCCTGCGCGAGGGCCCGTTCGAGGACCTGTGGATCCAGCCGGCCGCCGGAGACGCGGGCGGGGCGCTCGGGGTGGCCTCGCTCATCTGGCACCGGCACCTGGGTGGCGCGCGTGCCCTGGACGGCGAGGGGCGCGACGCCATGCGGGGTTCGTACCTGGGCCCCGCGTTCGGCCCCGAGGAGATCCGGCGCGATCTGGACGCGCTGGGGGCCGTGTATCGACGCCGCGAGCGGGAGGCGCTGATCCGCGAGACCGCCGAGGCGCTCGCCGCCGAGAAGGTGGTCGGATGGTTCAGCGGGCGCATGGAGTTCGGGCCGCGAGCGCTGGGCGCGCGCAGCATACTGGGGGATCCCCGGAGCCCCGGCATGCAGCGCACCATGAATCTCAAGATCAAGTTCCGCGAGAGCTTCCGCCCCTTCGCGCCCTCGGTCCTGGCGGAGCGGATCGGGGATTACTTCGACCTCGATCGCCCGTCGCCGTACATGCTGCTCGTGGCGCCGGTGCGGGCCGAGCGCCGTCTGCCGGCCGGCGACGAGCCGGGCGACCTGTCCGGCGTGGAGCGCCTGCGCGTGCCGCGATCGGACGTTCCGGCGGTCACCCACGTCGACTACTCGGCCCGCATCCAGTCGGTCGATCGGCGCGACAATCCCGACTACTACGATCTCATCGCGGCCTTCGAGGCGCGCACGGGCTGCGGCGTGGTCGTGAACACCTCGTTCAACGTGCGGGGCGAGCCCATCGTGTGCACGCCGCGCGACGCCTATACGTGCTTCATGCGCACGGACATGGATGTGCTGGTGGCGGGCCCGTTCATCCTCGACAAGGCCGACCAGCCCGCATGGGTTGAGGAGACCGATTGGCGCGAAGAGATCGAGCTCGACTGATGCGGGGGGCCATCCGGCGCGGAACCCCTCGCGGCAGGGGCATGCAGCCGGGACCGGCCGTGAGCGCGTCTACCGAGCCCGCGCGGCCCCGCTCCCGGGCCGAGCTGCGCAGGTTCGGCCTGACGGTGGGGATCGCGTTCGGCGCCCTGGCGGCCATCTTCTGGTGGCGCGGCCACGCGCCGCCCGCGACGGTGCTCGCCCTGCTCGGCGTGGGCCTGGTGGGCGGCGGTCTGGCGGCGCCGAGCGCCCTGCGGCCGGTGGAGCGTGGCTGGATGACCCTGGCGCGGGCCATCTCCAGGATCACCACGCCGATCGTCATGACCCTGCTGTATTTCGGGGTGCTGCTGCCGACCGGGCTGTTGCGGCGCGCCCTGGGGGGCGACCCCCTGCGCCACGACCCGGACGAGCAGGGCTACTGGGCGGACAGAGGCGAGCGGCGCCGCAGCGATCTGCGGCGACAGTTTTGAGCGCGGGGGTCGCGAGGATAGGGTGAGGCCATGAGCCTGATCCGGGAGCTTTGGGCGTACCTCCGCGTGCGCAAGAAGTGGTGGCTGGCGCCCGTCTTGATCGTAATGCTGGCCGTGGGTACGCTCCTCGTGTTCGCGCAGGGGTCTGCGCTGGCGCCGTTCATCTACACGATCTTCTGACTCCTGAACCACGCGGCCCGGGTCGAGCGCGACCGGGACCGCGGCATCCTCTCTCGGCGGCGCCCACCGCCGGGGGGCCGACAGCCGGGACACGTTGACGGACCTGTTCGACATCCTGGGCCCCACCATGGTGGGGCCTTCGAGCTCACATACGGCGGGAGCGTGCCGTCTGGGCTTCGTGACCCACGCGCTGGCCGGGGGCGTCCCCGAGCGCGCCGAGATCGAGCTGCACGGGAGCTTCGCGATGACGGGGGAGGGTCACGGCACCAAGCGCGCCATCATCGGGGGGCTGCTCGGGCTGAAGCCCGACGACGTGGGATTGCGGGACAGCCTGGCGCGCGCCGAGGCCGAAGGGCTGCGCTACGAGTTCCGGAACGCGGATCTCGGCGAAACGGCCCATCCCAACACGGCACGGATCCGCGTGTGGCGCGAGGAGCGGGAGAGCTGCCTGCGCGGAAGTTCGATCGGGGGTGGCCGCATCCGGGTCGAGGAGATCGACGGTCTGCCGGTGTCCTTCGGCGGGACGCTGCCGACCATGATCGTGCTGGCCGACGACGTGCCGGGCACGATCGCGGAGATCGCCGGTCTGTTCGCCGAGCGGCAGCTGAACCTGGCCACCATGCGGGTCGACCGGACCGGTCGCGGCGAGCGCGCCCTCATGACCATCGAGGCGGACGGCCCGATCCCGCCCGAGCTGACCGCCGAGCTCGACGACAAGGCGTGGGTGCACTGGATCCGAACCCTGGGACGGCTCGACTGACATGTTCCGTTCTATCGCGGAGTGGCGGGCGTTCGCCGACGAGCGTGGCCTCTCGCTCTCCGAGGCGGTGTTGGCCCGGGAGGCGCACAACACCGGTACCGATCCCGACCGCATCCGGGAGCGCATCCGCGAGACGCTCGAGGTGATGCGGCACGCGATCGCGGAGGGGCTCGCGTCCGACGAGCAGAGCCCCACCCGCATGACGGGAGGGCGGGCCCGCCGGCTCATGGCCGCCGAGGGCTCGCTGCTGGGGCCGGGGTTCCGCGAGCTGTTGGCGCGGGCCATCGCCACGCTCGAGGTGAACGCCCGCATGGGTCTGATCGTGGCCGCGCCGACCGCCGGGGCCGCGGGGATCGTGCCGAGCGTGCTCCTCACGATGGCCGAGCTGCGCGGCTGGAGCGAGGACCAGCTCGTGGACGGCATGCTGTTGGCGGGCGGCGTGGGCGCCGTGATCGCCGAGCGGGCCTCGATCGCCGGGGCGGGCGGCGGCTGCCAGGCCGAGACGGGCAGCGCCGCGGCCATGGCGGCCGGGGCGGTGACCCACCTGGAGGGAGGGAGCCCGGAGCAGGTGAGCAACGCCATCGCGCTCACCATCCAGGGCATGCTCGGGCTGATCTGCGATCCGGTGGCGGGTCTGGTCGAGATCCCCTGCGCGTACCGCAACGCCACCGCGGCCGTCCAGGCGGTGGCGGCCGCCGAGATGGCCCTGGCCTCGCTCGACTTCCCGATTCCGGTCGACGAGGTGCTCGACGTGATGGGCGAGGTGGGGCGGAAGATGGACGTCCGCTACCGCGAGACCGCGCTGGGCGGGCTGGCCGCGACCCCCACGGGGCAGCGGATTGCCGAGGCGGCCGGCATGCCCGAGCTTGTCGAGCTTCAACGCCGGGGCCGCACGCAGGGCGAAGACTCCGCCCGGCTGGGCCCCAACTGACCGGTCGAGCGCGCGACCGCGAACCGAAACCGGCGAGATCGCCAGAGGTGGCTCGGTGACGATGATCCTGGTGATACTGCTCGTTTCGACCGTGGCCGTCTCGGTCCTCATCGGCTCCCTGGCCAAGCTCGCGCTAAAGGAGCTGTTCCTTCAGACGAGCGCGATGACGGCGGCGGCGCTCATCTTCTTCGGGCTGGTGGTGCTGCTGGGCTGATCGACGGCGGGCACGGCGCGTTAGGTCCGGGGGCGGCCGAGAGACCCGCCGCGCCCGCGGAAGCCGCCACGGCCGACCGCCCCGTCGACATCAGGACGCTAGCGGATCAGCCCCCGGCGCGCGCGTATCACCCCCCGGCGCGCGGATCACGGCCCGGCGTGCGCCTCGGCCGCCTCCCACACCTCCAGGAAGTTCGCCCCCAGAATCTTGACCACGTCCTCGGGCGCGTGCCCGCGCCGCACCAGCTCCTCGGTGAGGGCGGGCAGGCAGGAGACGTCCTCCATGCCGGCGGGCGTGAGCGGCATCCCATCGAAGTCCGAGCCCAGCCCGACGTGATCGATGCCCGCCACGCGGGCGATGTGCTCGATGTGGTCGGCGATCGTGCCGACGTCGCCGCGCATCTCGGCGAGCCCGGCGCGCCACTCGGCGAGCGCGGCGCGCCGGGCGGGGGCGTCGGGCGCGGCGTCCCGGATCCGAGCCTCCTCTTCG
>JBFIOX010000105.1:0-8298 GCA_041610455.1 Gemmatimonadota bacterium | reverse complement strand
CATGCTCATCTTCTGGCTGACCCTGGCCGTGGTGGCAGCGATCGTCCTGGCGCTCGCCGGTTATCTGATCGCGATCGCCTGGGCGTTGTCGCGCGCCAAGACGAACGTGAGCCGGATCGCCGACGGCCTCGAGGTCATCGCGGACCACACGGAGCCCCTGGGCGAGAAGATCGGCACGATCGGCGGCGCGATCGGGCAGATCATCGACGGGTTCGGGAGCATCGATGCGAACCTGGCGCGCGCCGCGGAGGCGTTCGAGCGCTAGCCGCTCGCGACACGCCGCCCCGACGAACACGGACGACCACCGCCACGAGAGGCGACAGACATGTGCTTCAAGAACCTCCCGATCGAATTCGATGAGTCCGGGACCGCGCGGCTCAAGGAGGCGATCCCGGACCCCTACTCGCAGACCTCGATCTCGACCGCCGCTCCCAAGCAGCTCGACCGGGCGCAGATCGAAGACCTCCTGGCGCGCAACGGCTACCTGCGAGATGTCGACTTCGATCCCGTGACCCGCGTGGCGGGGGCGCTCGCCTTCCACAGCGTGTGCGATCTCAAGGAACGGAAGGTGGTCGAGAGCCGCTCGATGGCCACGCTGTTCCGCGGCTACGAGATTATCATGATGGGCCGCGACCCGCGCGACGCGATCTTCATCACGAGCCGGGCGTGCGGGGTGTGCGGCGGGGTGCACTCGGTGACCTCGGCCATGGCAACCGAGATGGCGCTGGGCGTCTGCCCGCCGCCGCTCGGGGTCGTGGTGCGGAATCTCGCGCTGGCCCTGGAGTTCCTGTACGACCACCCGCTCCACCTCTTCCTGCTGGCGGGGCCCGACTACTCCGAGGTGATCGTCAAACAGACGAATCCGGAGCACCTCGATCGCGCCAAGGCCTGGGAGTGCCCGCACGCCGGGGTGCACGGCTTCCGCACCATGCACGACCTGATGACGGAGATGAATCCGCTCACCGGATCGCTCTACCTGGAGGCGCTCAAGATGACGCGCCTCGTGCGCGAGGCGTACGTGCTCATCTGCGGAAAGTACCCGCACCCGCAGACGATCGTCCCTGGGGGGATGAGCACGACGGTCACCTTCTCGGTGATGAACGAGATCTTCCAGCGCCTCCGCAAGTTCTTCGACTATTCCAAGAAGACCGTCGGCATCTGGGAGGACATCACCGCGTTCTTCTACGGAATCGACGAGCGCTACAAGCTCGTGGGATCGCGGTCGGCCACCATGGTGGACACCGGCATCTGGGACCATCCCGACGCGTACGACGCCACCTACGCCAACGCGGGCCGATGGGGTCAGGCGCGCTGGGCGACGCCCGGGGCGCTGGTGCACGGCGAGCTGGTGACCACCGACCTGCACCAGATCAACATGGGCACCGAGGAGTTCGTCGAGCACTCGTACTACGAGGACTGGGGCTCGACCCGGCACCCGACCGACGAGATCGGCAACCCGCTCAGCAAGTTCCACCCTTGGAACGAGGAGACGCGGCCCAAGCCCACCGGGCAGAGCTGGAAGGAGAAGTACTCGTGGGCCAAGGCGCCCCGCTGGGATCGCCGGGCGGCCGAGGCGGGCTGTTACGCCCGGCTCTGGAACACGGCGGCGGCCCGGCAGATGCCCGAGGGCGACTACCTCGAGTCGACGGGCTCTTCTCTGCGCATGATCGTGCCGCGCGGCGATCTTCCCGAGATGGAGCTCGAGTGGAAGATCCCGGCCGACTGGAACGCCTTCGAGCGCAACCTGGCCCGCGCGTACTGCATTCCGTACACGGCCCTGGTGACGCTGGCCAACTGGGAGCTGGGCATGCAGATGCTGCGCGCCGGCGAGTCGAGGGTGTCGACGCCCTTCGAGATCCCGAAGTCCGGCACCCGCATGGGCGCGGGCTTCTGGGGGGCGGGCCGCGGCTGGCTGACCCATCACGTGGAGCTCGATGGGGGCGCGGTGCGCAACTACCAGATCCTCACGCCGTCCACCTGGAACGCCGCGCCGCAGGACCCCTGGGGCAATCCGGGACCGTACGAGGAGGCGGCCCTCAACACTCCGCTGCTCGAGAGCTTCAGCGATCCCGACCGTTTCCGGGGCGTCGACATCCTGCGCTCGATCCGGAGCTTCGACCCTTGCATGCCGTGCACGACGCACATGCACGTGGACGGCGCCGACCGCGTCGTCACGACCGAGGTGAACACGTGCGCCTGCGGCGTGGAGGATTGAGCCGGAAGGCCCGTCCCGACGCGACCTCGGAGTCGAGCGGCCCGGGCGCGGCGCCGAGCCCCGCCGAGGCGCCTCCCCGCACGTTCGTGGGCGGCGTGGGCTACACGCACCTGCGCGATTTCTCGGTCGGGCCGTTGGTGGCGGAGCGGCTCGCGGCGCGGGCTCGCGAGGAGGGCTGGCCGGAGCGCGTGGCCGTCGGCGACCTGAGCTACGATCCGGTGAAGATCGTCCACTGGCTGGCCGGCGAGGATCCTCCCTACCAGCGACTGGTCTTGATCTCCGCGGTGCGGCGGGGCCGTCCGGCCGGCTCGGTGACCGCTTACCGCTGGGACCAGAGCCTCCCCGAGCCCGAGCAGGTCCAGGTCCGGGTCGCCGAAGCGGTGACGGGGGTCATTCACCTGGACAACCTGCTCGTCGTGCTGCGTCAGTTCGGAGCCGCCCCGCGAGACATCGCGGTGGTCGAGGTGGAGCCCGAGGTCGAGGCCATGGGCGAGGATCTCACGCCGGCCGTGGCTCGCGGCGCCACGCGCGCCGCCGAGCTGGCGCGCGCCATCGCGCTCGGCCGGGGGGCGCCCGACCTGGCCACGTCGCCCCTGGGCGGCTTCGCCTCGACCAACGGGGGGAAGCATGCATGAAGCGGGAGAGGTCCGGCCCCGGTGAGCGACCGACCCGAAGCGGGATCGGGACCGCTCGCGCTCAGCGATTGGGAGGTCGAGCGTCTCGCCGAGCACCTGGATGGCCTGCTCGTGCGCCTCCTGGAAGACGGCGACCAGGAGCTGGCGGCGGCGGTGGTGGGCCTGCTCGAAGGGATCGAGCGCCTTCACGCCGAGGGGCTAAGACGGGTGGCCGAGCTGCTGGCCCGGAATCGGGATCTCTTCTCCCGGGCGGCCCGCGATCCGGTGATCTCCGGCCTGTTCGACCTGTACGACCTCTCCGTGTCGGGGATGGCCGATGCGGGCGGCGCCGCGGCCGAGCTCGATCCGGGCGGCATCTCCCCGACCGGCGACGTGTCGATCGTCCCGTCGACCAAGCTTGTCCAGCTCCGCCACCGGCTGGGTCGAAGCAAGGGGACGCGCATCTCGGACGGCGTCGCCACGTTCGACCTGGACGAGCTGGGCGACGAGGATCTGTGCGGCCTGTCGGTCGGCTCGACCTCCGTGCTCGTCGTGCGGGACGGGCGCGGGGGCGTGCGCGCGTACCGGAACGCCTGTCCGGGCAGTCCGCTCCCTCTCCACCTCGGACGGCTGGAAGAGGGAGCGCTGGTGTGCCCCTGGCACGGGTGCCGGTTCGACGCGGCGAGCGGCGCGCGCCTCGAAGGCGAGGGACCCGGGCTCGGCGCCCTCGAGGCGACGGTCGAGGGGCGCCGGCTGACGATCGACATCGCGTGAGGATCCTGGTGGCGGGCATGGGCAACGTGCTCCACCGCGACGACGGGTTCGGGGTCGAGGTGGTGCGGGCCCTCGCCGCGCGTCCCCTGCCCGACGGGGTGACCGTCCTCGACATCGGCACCGGGGGGATCCACCTGGTTCAGGCATTGCTGGACGGCTACGAGGCCCTGATCGTGATCGATGCCGTGCAGCGCGAGGCGGAGGCGGGCACCGTGTTCGTGCTCGAGCCCGACGTGCCCCCGCTGGAGCGCTACACGCCCGAGGAGCGGCACGAGATGCTGGTCGACATGCATTACACGGTTCCCTCGCGGGCCATGATCCTGGCGCGCGCGCTCGACGCGCTGCCGGCCCGGGTGTGGATCGTGGGCTGCCAGCCGAAGGACGCGGAGACGTTGGGGATCGGCCTGTCCGACGAGGTCGCGGCGGCTGTGCCCCGCGCGGTGTCGCGGGTAGAGGCGCTGATCCAGTCGGCCGAGCGCGGCGCGCCGCTCGCGGCGGAGCGAAGCGCGGAGCGCGGGGAATCGAGATGAGCGAGCGAGAGCGCACGGGCGCGGAGGATGCGGATGCGCCCGTCGAGCGGATCCGGCGGCGCGACGAGCTGCTTCAGGTGTTGTTCTGGCTCGAGGGAGAAGGGTTCGAGGCCGAGATGCGGCCCGAGGGCATGAAGCGCTTCCTGGGGTGGCCCGAGGAGCGCATTCGCCTCGGTCTCGACGAGCTGGTGGCGGACGAGTTGGCCGTGCGGGTGGGGCGGCCGGACGAGGCTGACGCGCCGGGGTCCGGCTCGGTCCGGCTCACCGAGACGGGCCGGCGCGAGGGGGGGCGGCGGTTCGTGTCCGAGTTCGCGCCGCTCCTTGCCCGGGACACCCATCACGGGGGCGAATGCCACGATCCGGACTGCGAGTGCCACGAGTTGGGCCCGGCGGCCTGCACCACGTTCCCGCGCGACCGTGAGTGAGCGCCGCGCGGAAGGGGAGCGCGATCCGGCCGGGGAGCGCGATGCGGGCAGGGAGCGCGATGCGGGCAGAAAGCGCGGCTGCCCGTTCAAGCCGGACGCCGACGCAGCGACCGGAGCGACCGAGAACCGACGGAGGAGCGCCTTGAAGATCGCGATCGGCGGCAAGGGAGGGACCGGCAAGACGACGGTGGCGGGAACGCTGGCGCGCGCGCTCGGTCGCGCCGGACGCGAGGTCGTGGCCATCGATGCGGACTCCAACCCGAACCTGCACGCCATCCTCGGGTTCACCGCCGAGCAGGCGGATGCGATCCAGGCCATCCCCCGCGATCTGCTCGAGACGGTCGAGGAGAACGGACAGCGCCGTCTGGTGCTCACGCGGCCGGCCGCCGAAGTGATCGACGAGTACGCGGGCGCGGGCCCCGATGGCGTCCGCCTGGTGATCGGCGGCCGGGTGGGACACGCCGGAGCCGGCTGACTGTGCCGGGCGCACGCCACGGTCCGTGGCGTCATCGGCAGCATGATCGAGGGCGAGACGGGCGGCCGTGACGTCGTGCTCGATCTCGAGGCGGGCCTCGAGCACATGAGCCGGGGCACGCCGCGCTACGTGGACACGCTGGTCGCGGTGGTGGAGCCCTACTTCCGCTCGCTGGAGACCGGCCGGCGCGTCGTCGATCTGGCCCGCGAGCTCGAAGTTCCGGCCGTCCACGCCGTGGCGAACAAGGTGCGGAACGAGGCCGACCAGGAGGCCATCCGAGCCTTCTGCGAGGGGCACGGCATCGATCTCATCGCCACGGTGCCCTACGACGACGGACTCATCGAGGCCGAGCGGGCCGGCCGCGCCCCGGTGGACTTCGACCCCGACTCCGAGGCCGTCACGGCCATCCGGGGACTCGCCGAGCGCCTCACCGCCTGAGCCGGCCGCGCGCCGGGCCGTCGAGCCGGCGCCGCCGGCGGAGCCGCGGAGCCAGCCCCCGGCGAGGCCGCGGAGCCAGACCCCTGCGAGGAGGGCTCAAGGCTCGGGGAAGAAGCAGGCGCAAGCCCGTTCCCGGGCGCCGGTCTCCAGCTCGGGCCGCTCGAGGCGGCACACCTCCGCGGCCTTCGCGCAGCGCGGGTGGAACGCGCAGCCGGGGGGCGGATCGGTGGCATCGGGCACCTCGCCGCGCACGGCCAACCGCCCCTCGAGCCGCCGCTCCCCGGGATGGAAGGCCGGGACCGCCGAGAGCAGCGCCCGCGTGTAGGGATGGGCCGGGCGGTCGAAGATCGCCGCCGTCGGCCCGGTCTCCACGATGCGGCCCAGGTACATGACCGCCACCCGATCGGCGACCTCGCGGACCACCGTGAGGTCGTGCGCGATGAGGAGTAGCGAGACCCCCACCTCGTCGCGGAGGCGAGCGAGCAGATCGAGGATCTGCGCCTGCACCGCGACGTCGAGCGCGGTGAGCGGCTCGTCCAGCAGCAGCAGCTCGGGCTCGAGCGCGAGGGCGCGGGCGATCGACACCCGCTGGCGCTGCCCTCCGGAGAGCTCGTGCGGGAAGCGGGCCGCGTAGGACGCGGAGAGCCCGACGCGGTTCAGCAGCCCGTGCACCGCGGTCCAGCCGCCGCGCGTCCCGAACAGCCCGTGCACCCGCAGCGGCTGGGCGAGGCTCTCCCCGATCGTGCGCCGCGGATTGAGCGACGCGTAGGGGTCCTGGAACACCATCTGGAGGCGGCGCCGGGCCCGCCGGCCGGGCGAGATACCACGGGCCGCATCCACGAACTCGTACGATCCCAGCCGGACCCGCCCCGCCACCGGCCGATCGACCCCCGCCAGGGCGCGGGCCAGCGTCGACTTGCCGCACCCCGACTCTCCCACCAGGCCGACGATCTGACCGCGGGCGATGGACAACGACACCCCCTCGACCGCCCGGACGGGCGGGCGTCGGCCGCGGTCGTACCGCGCGGTGAGGTCGCGGGCCACGAGCAACGGCTCGTCGGACGGGCCTTGGCCGCCGCCGCGACCCGGCGCGCCCGGGGCCGCCCGGCGCTCGGCCACCGGGCCGGAGCGAATCGCCGGACCCGGGGACGCTTCGTGCGCGAAGTGGCAGGCCGCCCGTGACCCCACGGCGGCCCGTGACCCCACGCCGCCGTCCGCGCCGGGGACGGCTCGGCCCGTGGCGTAGCTCCCGCCTTCGGCCCCCGCGCCCGTCGGCTCGACCTCGATGTCGCGCAGCAGCGGGGGCACGGCCGTCCGACAGAGCTGGCGGCCGCCCGCTCGCGGACAGCGTGGCTCGAACGCGCAGCCGGGAGGCAAGCTGCCCGGATCCGGGGGGCCACCCGTCAACGACGGGGATCCGCGCCGCCGCACGCCGGGACGGCTGGCCAGCAGTCCCGACGTGTACGGGTGCTTCGGCGAATCGAAGATCTCCTCCACCGGCCCCACCTCGACGATGCGGCCGGCGTACATGACGGCCACCCGATCGGCCAACTCGGCGATGACGCCGAGATCGTGCGTGATGAGGAGGAGGGCGCGGCGACCCGACGCGTCGGCGCGCAGCAGCTCGAGGATCTGAGCCTGTACGGTCACGTCGAGCGCGGTGGTGGGCTCGTCCGCCACCAACAGCTCGGGACCGTGGGCGAGGGCCGTGGCGATCAGGGCGCGCTGCCGCATCCCGCCGGACCACTGGTGGGCGAACGTCCGACCCGTCAGCGCGGCTGGCGCGATGCCGATCGCGGCCAGCGCCTCGCGGGCCATGCGCTCGGCCTCGGCGGTCGAGAGATCCGCCCGGTGGGCGCGGTACGCCTCGGCCACCTGCCGGGCGATCGGAAGCGCCGGGTGCAGCGCGGTCTGCGGATCCTGGAAGACGAGACCGATCTCCTTGCCGCGCACGCCGCGCAGCGCCGCGGGATCGAGCGCCAGCAGGTCTCGCCCCTTCCACCATGCTTCGCCGGCGCGAACCCGTCCGGCCCGCGCCAGGAGCCCCACCAGGGCGAGCATCACGGTGGACTTGCCGCAGCCCGACTCGCCGATCAGCCCGAGCGTCTCGCCGGGAAATACGTCGAACGACACGTCCGAGACGGCCGCCAGACGGCCCTGCGGGGTCTCGAAATCGACCGACAAGCCCCGGACGCAGAGGAGCGGTGTCCCAGCGTTCGCACCGGCACCGGCCTCCGCGCGGCTCACCGACCCTCCATGGCCTCGGTGAGCGCCTCGCCGAGCAGGTTGACGCCGAGCACCGCCACGAGGATCGCCAGGCCGGGAAACAGGGCCAGCCAGGGAGCGGAACGCAGGAACGCCTGCGCCTCGCCGGCCAGCGCGCCCCAGCTGACGAGGTTGGGATCCCCCAGGCCGAGAAAACCGAGGCTGGCCTCGATGAGGAGCACGTTGCCCATCACCAGCCCGAGCAGCGCGATGGCGGCCGGTAGCGCGTTGGGGAGAAGCTCCGTGAACAGGATGCGCGCGCGCGACGCCCCTGCGATACGGGCCGCGGTGACGAACTCCCGATCGCGCAGCGAGAGCACCTCGGCGCGCACCACCCGGGCCAGCATGGTCCACGACGTGAGCCCCAGGATCAGCACCAGCAGGTCGAGCCCCGGACCGAACAGGGCGATCGCAATCATGGCGAGAAAGAAGCGGGGGAGGACCTGGAAGAACTCGGTGAGGCGCATCAGGACGTCGTCGAGCAGACCGCCGGCCAGGCCCGAGACGCCACCGACCAGCGCGCCCAGGGCGAGCATCACGGTGGACTTGCCGCAGCCCGACT
>JBFIOX010000104.1:0-8312 GCA_041610455.1 Gemmatimonadota bacterium | reverse complement strand
TCGGGCGTCCGCTCGTCGCCGGGCGACATCCCGAGCCCGACGGACCGGGCCTCCTCCGGGTCTCCATCGGGATCGAAGTCGATCCGCACGGCGAGATCGAAGTGATGCGGCCAGCAGAGGGCGGGGCCTCGGTCTCCCGCCCGGGACGCGACGCGCTCGATGACGCCGGCCGCGTTCCCGTACCAGGAGGCCAGCTCGGTGTGCGCGGCGGTCGAAGCACCGAAGGGTGCGCCGCCGCCGACGGGAACCGCGGGCAGCCCCTCCCTCCGCAGGGGCGCCCAGCCGGGCTCCTCGTCCACCCGCGCGGCCGCTCGCTCCCGAACCCAGGCCGCGGCTTCCTCGAGCGTTCGCCCGACCAGCGCGAGCGTGTCGGCATCGGCCCCGTCGCGGTCGATGACCACCAGCTTCGCCCTCGCGAGCCGAAGCCCGAACCGTGACCCATCCGCGATGGCCTCCGTGACCAGGTCCCCCGAGGCGTCGTTCCAGCGGAGGGCGATGTGCCGATAATCGTCCACCGGCGGCGCGAGCGCCTTGCCCACCTGCTCGACGGCTTGAGCCGCCCAGTGCAGCTCGGCGCGGGCGGCGACGAGCGCGCCCGGTGCCACCGCTCCGAGCGGTCGCCAGTCGCCTTCCCCGCCTTGCATCACTGGTCCTGGGCGGTCCCCGCCTCGGGTTCCAGCAGGTCGAGGATGAACGCGAACTCGAACGCCAGCTCCTCGTACCGCCGGTCCCGCCCCGAGCGACCGCCGTGCCCCGCGTCCATGTGCGTCTTGAGCAGGAGGCGATTCCCATCGGTCTTCGTGGCGCGCAGCTTGGCCACCCACTTGGCCGGTTCCCAATACTGCACCTGCGAGTCGTGCAGCCCGGTCGTCACCAGCATGTTCGGGTAGGCCTGGGCCGTCACCTGATCGTACGGGGAGTACGACAGCATGTACTGGTACGACTCGAGCTCGTCCGGGTTGCCCCACTCATCGTATTCGAAGGTGGTGAGCGGAATCGACTCGTCCAGCATGGTCGTGACGACGTCGACGAAGGGCACGTGCGCCACCACGCCGCGAAACAGGTCGGGACGCATGTTGACGACGGCGCCCATGAGCAGGCCGCCCGCGCTTCCGCCGCGCGCGAACAGCCGCTCCGGGCTCGTGAAGCCCTGCGCGATGAGGAACTCGGCCGCGTCGATATAGTCGGTGAACGTGTTCTTCTTGTTGAACTTCCGGCCTTCCTCGTACCAGCGCCGGCCCAGCTCCTGTCCGCCCCGAATGTGCGCGATCGCATAAACGAACCCCCGATCGATGAGGCTGAGTCGGGTGGAGCTGAACGACGCGTCCATGCTGGCCCCGTAGGAGCCGTAGGCGTAGAGGAGCAGCGGATTGGTCCCGTCCTTGGCGAGCCCCTTCCGGTACACCAGCGAGATCGGGACCTCGGTGACCCCGTCGCGCGCCGGCGCGTACAGCCGCTCCACCCCGTACCGCTCGGGATCGTATCCGCCCAGGACCTCGTCCTCCTTGAGCAGCGTGCGCTGCCGCGTGTTCATGTCGTAGTCGTAGATGGCCTGCGGGGCCGCGAGCGAGGTGTACCCGAAGCGTAGGAGTGGGGTGTCGATCTCGCGGTTCGAGGTCGTGTAGGCCAGATACGCCGGGTCGTCGAACCGGATGTAGTGCTCCTCGCCGCTCCAGGGGCGCACGCGGAGCTCGATGAGGCCGTTGCGGCGCTCTTCCACGACCAGGTGGTCCCGGAACAGCTCGAATCCCTCCACGAACACGTCGCCCCGGTGGGGGATGACCTCTTCCCAGTTCGTCACCGCGGTACGTCCCACGGGGGTGCGCATGAGCTTGAAGTTGGCGGCTCCCCCGGTGTTCGTGCGGATGTAGAAGTGGTCCCCGAGGTGATCCATGTAGTGCTCGTGGCCCCGCTGCCGCGGGATGAAGACGCGGAACTCGCCCTCGGGCCGCCGCGCGTCGACGAAGCGGTGCTCATCCATCTCGGTGTGCGAAGAGGAGATGACGATGTACGCCTTCGACTTCGTCTTGCGGACGTAGGAGCTGAACTCGGAATCCTTCTCCTCGTATACGAGCCGGTCGGCGGCGGGATCGGTGCCGAGAGTGTGACGATAGACCTGGAACGCGCGCAGCGTCTGCGGATCGCGCTTCATGTAGAAGAGCGTCCGGTTGTCCTCGGCCCAGGCCATGTTGCCGGAGGTGCCGGTGATCTGCTCCGGATAGACCTGGCCGGTCGCGATCTCCTTGAAGCGGATCGTGTAGATGCGGCGCCCTTGCGTGTCCTCGGCGTAGGCGGCGATGTCGCCGGCGGAGCTCACGTTCGGGAAGGCCGAGTAATAGTCGTGCCCCTCGGCGAGCACATTGACATCGAGCACGATCTCCTCTGGAGCATCGAGCGATCCGCGCTTGCGGGCGTATATGGGATAGTCCTTCCCGTCTTCCGTGCGCGAATAGTAGAAATACTCGCCTTCGCGGTAGGGGACGGAGAGATCGGTCTGCTTGATTCGCCCCTTGATCTCGTCGAACAGGCGCTTCTGCAACGTCGTCGTATGGCCCATCAATGCGTCGGTGTATTCGTTCTCGGCGGTCAGGTAGGCGATGACGTCGGGGTTGTCGCGGTCGTTCAGCCAGTAGTAGTCGTCGACGCGGGTATGCCCGTGTGCCGTGAGCTCCTTCGGGACGACTTGCGCGACAGGGGGCGCCACCGCGTCGAGGCTCACGCGCTCTGTCGCGGTATCGGTGGCGCATCCGGACGCGGCCAGCAGACCGAGCCCCAGGGTGGAGACGGTGAGGAGGTTGGCTTCGGGACGAACGCGCTCGTACGGCTCCATGCAGCACCTCTCTGGGTCGAGCGTTACGACGGTGCGACGCGAACGCCGGAGTGGCGCTCGGAATCGAGCGCAGGAAGCTACGCGCGGCGGCCGGGGCGGGACAGACGGGATCGACCGGGTCAAGGGCCCGTAACCGCCGCCTGGTAAGCCCGCCCCGGACCCGGGCTGTCCGACCGGGTCGGGCGGCGTCTAGGTTGCGACGGACTCCGGAGGGGAGATGCGATTCATGACTGTACCCGCACGACGTGAGCGGCCGTCGGCGTCCGACCGCGACCCCGAACGACGCTTCGGCCCCGGGGGTGACGCCGAGCGCTCGGTGGGGCGTCCGGCCCTCCCGCGGTCACGCCCCGGCCGAGTGCGCCGGCGAGCCCTCCGCCTGGCACTGCTCGCCGCCCTCGCGCTCCCGCTGGCCTGCGGGCGGCAGGCCTCGGTCGAGACCGATCCCCGGGGCGCCCCGGGGACGCCGACGCCGACGCCAGTCCCGGCCGCCGCTCCGTCCGTCACCGCGCTCTATCCGGGAGCGACCTGGGCACGGGTCGACGCGCCCGAGCGGGTGGGGTTCTCGAGCGCGAAGCTGGCCGAGCTGCGGGAGTACGTGGAGAGCCTCAATACCACCGGCATGATGGCGGTGGTTGGGGGACGCGTCTTGTTCGAACACGGCCATCTGGATTCGCTCAGCTATCTGGCCTCGGTGAGAAAGAGCGTCCTCGCCATGCTCTACGGCAACTACGTGGCGAACGGAACGATCGACCTGGAGCGGACGCTCGCCCAGCTGGGCACGGACGATGTCGACGGGCTGCTCCCCACCGAGCGTCGCGCCACGATCCGCCACCTCATCACGGCGCGCTCGGGCGTCTACCACCCGGCCTCGAACGCGGGGGACAACTCGGCCGACGCGCCGCCGCGCGGCTCGCAGGAGCCCGGAGACTATTACCTCTACAACAATTGGGACTTCAACGCCGCCGGGGCGATCTTCGAGCAGCTGACGGGTCGCGACATCTACGACGCGCTCCAGACCGATCTGGCCGAGCCGCTCCAGTTCCAGGACTTCGATCGCGCCAGACAGCGCAAGTCCGGGAACACGCGGCGCTCGCGGAACCTCGCCTACCACATGTGGCTGTCGACGCGGGACATGGCACGTCTCGGCTACCTCATGCTGCGGGATGGGGCCTGGCGCGGCCGGCAGGTGATTCCGGCCGACTGGGCGCGCCGGATCAGGAGCGTCGTCACGCCCTCGGAGGAGATGAACCCCGAGTCCCGGCGTGGTGGCGAGCTGGGGTACGGGTACATGTGGTGGGTGTGGGATGGGCCCGACGTGCCCGACTGGTTGCGGGGGGCCTACACGGCGAGCGGCGCCTACGGACAGTACATCACGGTGGTCCCCTCCCTCGATCTCGTGGTGGCCCATAAGACGGCGGTGCCGCCGGAGCGGCAGACGCCGTGGCGTGACTACCGCGAGATCCTCGCACGACTCGCGGCGGCGCACTGCGGGGCGGCCTGTTGAGGCGGGTCGGCGAGCCGTATCAGCGCCGCTAACGGCGGAGGCGAAGCGATGCGAAAGCGAGATTGGGCTTATTCCCTTTGCGGCGTGACGGGGATCGCCGCAGCGGCGACGTTCGCGACCCTGACGGGCGCCGAGCGGGAGGCCGTGACGGCGACCTTCGCGGCCCTGCCGAGCGCCGAGCTGCAGGCCGCGGCGCGGGAGGGTGCCGACCCCGGGGCCCGCATGGCCGATGCGGCGCGCGGCTACCTGCTCACGCTGGGCGAAGCCGAGCGGGCGCGCGGTCTCTGGGAGTTCGATGCCGCGGCGCGTTTCGATTGGCACTTCGTCCCACGCCAGCGCGAGGGCTTGCCCCTCGAGGCCATGTCGCCCGAACAACGCGCCGCGGCCCACCGGCTCCTCCGCAGCGTGCTCGGCTCGCAGGGGTATCTGAAAGCCACGGGCGTCATGCAGCTGGAAGGCATCCTGGGAGTGATCGAGGGCCGTCCGGAGCGCCGGAACCCCCAGGATTACTACGTCTCCGTGTTCGGGACGCCGGGCACGTCCGACGGGTGGGGCTGGCGCTTCGAGGGACACCACCTCTCCCTCAATTTCACGGCCGCGCCGGGGGCGACCCCGTCCGTGACTCCCGCGTTCATGGGCGCCAACCCGCACGTGGTCCGCGAAGGGCCCCACGCCGGGTGGACCTTGCTCGGGGCCGAGGAATCGCTCGCCGTCTCGCTCCTCCGCCTGCTCGATGAGGGGCAGCGCGCGGTGGCGACGATCTCGGCCGAAGCGCCGCGGGACATCGTCACCGGCAACGCGCGCCGCGTCGAGATCGACGCGTACGAGGGCCTCCCCGCCTCGCGCATGACCGACCCGCAGCGGGCTGCGCTGCTCAGGCTCTTGGGCGAATACCTGCACAACGCGCAGGCCGACATCGCGCAGGCCGAGATGGAGCGCATCCGCGCCGCCGGCCTGGAGAACCTCCATTTCGCGTGGGCGGGCGGCCTGGAGCCCGGCGAAGGACACTACTTCCGCATCCACGGCCCCACCGTGCTCATCGAGTACGACAACGTGCAGGGAGGGGCCAACCACGTGCACACCGTGTGGCGGGATCCACAGAACGACTTCGGAGACGATCTGCTGCGGCGACACTACCGCGAAGCCGCCCACCACCGCCCTCGCGACACGGCTCCTCCGGACCGCTAGTGCCCGCGCGGTGCGGGACGAGGCGGGATCTTTGAACCGACCGACCCCCCTGGACGACTTCGTTTCGGAAACGTCGAGCCGGGGATCCTGATGCGCGGGACTCGGGAGGTGTTGGACGAGATGCTGGTCCTTTCCTGCCAGAGCGGCGATTCACAGGCGCTCGAGCTGCTGGCGAGACGGTGGCATCCACGGTTGCTGCGCTGCGCGTATCGCGTCACCGGGAATCCGGATGCCGCCGCGGAGGCCACGCAGGAGGCGTGGATCGGCATCGTCCGGGGGATCCGCGGCTTGCGCGACCCCGCCAGATTCGGGGTCTGGGCACTACGCATCGTGCGGAACAAGGGACGCGATTGGATCCGGAGCGAACGGCGCCGGCGCCGCGCGCTGGCGCAGGTCGAAGCCGAGGCCTTGCCTACGCCGGCCCTCGACGGGGGATCGGACACCGCGCTCGGCGCAGACCACGCGGGCGCGGTGAGCGCCCTACGGGCCGCCATGCGCGAGCTGAGCGACGAGCAGCGGACGGTGCTGCGGCTGTTCTACGTCGAGGGGCTGACGGTGGGCGAGATCGCGGCGGTGACTGGGCGGCCGCCCGGAACCGTGAAGTCGAGGTTGTTCTATGCCCGCCGTCGCCTGCGCGAGGCAACAGAACGGGCCGAGGGAACAGTACCGGCCCAAGGGGAGCGCGAGTCATGAAAGAGCATGCGATCGACGATCTCATCGCCGAAGCGTTGACCGAGGAGGAGCGGGAGTTTCTGGCTCGTCTGGACGAGCCCTCCATGATGCGGCAGGGACTGGATCTGTTCCACAGCCGGCACCGGGCGTTCACTCTCATGTCGGTGCTCGCCATGGCCGTGTTCTTCGGCCTCTCGATCTTCAGCCTGACCCGTTTTCTCGGCGCGACCGAAGTGACGTCGATGCTCCGCTGGGGCGCGGCGCTGTTCTTCTGTCTCATGGCCGTCATGGCCATGAAGGTCTGGTCGTGGCTGCAGATGCAGACGAACGCGCAGCGCCGCGAGCTCAAGCGGGTGGAGCTCCAACTGGCGAGCCTCGCGCAGCGGCTGGGCGGGCGGTCCTAGCGCGCGCGGGCGCCGGACCGGGCGTGGTGTGGCGAGCCCGTCAGTGCTCGGCGGGCGGACGGGTGGTGACGGGCCCACGCCCCAAACCGGCCAGGATCGAGGGGACGCGTCGCCGGATGACGACGGCCCCGAGCGCCACCACGGCCCCCGAGGCAGCCAGGACCATGCCCCAGAACGGCGTGTCCGGGATCCGGCTCAGCACCTCCGCGGCCGCGGCGGCGAGCAGACCGACGTACGACCAGCTCATCCAGTACGCGTGGTGCTCCATCCAGGCTCGGGGTCGCCGTCGACGGGCCGGGATCCACCCCATCACCACGGTGATGAGGCTCACGACCGCGGCGAAATGGAAGGGGCCGAAGCCGCCGAACAGGTCGTAGATCAGGAAGGCCGTGACGACCACGCCCAGCATGCTGAGCGCGTACGCTCGGCCGAGGTACCGATGTCGGCGCGTTCCCTTTCGGGCGAGCGCCACGGCCGCGCCGGCCCCGATGGCCGCCAGGGCCAGCGTCAGGTGGAGGAGACCCAGCCAGTCCACGCGCGTGCGATGCCCGTGCAGCTGCCTATGCGAAGGGGCCCGCGGCTCACGCCCCCACGCTTCGCTTCAGACGCGCCAGGTGGCCCGCGCGGAACTTGGCCACCTTGGGGGCGACCACGGCCTGGCAGTAGGGCTGGCGTGGGTTGCGGCGGAAGTAGGCGTCGTGATAGGCCTCGGCGGGATAGAAGGTCTCCAAGGGCGCGACCTCCGTGACGATCGGATCGTCCCACGGCCCCGCCTCGCCGACCTCTTCGATCTTCCGCTGCGCGGCCTGCCTCTGCGCCTCGCTCTCGTAGAAGATGGCGGAGCGGTATTGCGTCCCCACGTCCGCGCCCTGCCGGTTGAGGGTCGTCGGGTCGTGTATTGAAAAGAAGACGTCGAGCAGATCCTCGAACGACACCACGTCGGGATCGAACGTGACCCGGACGACCTCCGCGTGGCCGGTGCGGCCCGAACAGACCTGCTCGTACGTGGGATCGGCCAGGTGCCCGCCCGCGTAGCCCGACTTCACATCGGCCACGCCGTTCAGCAGCTCGTACACGGCCTCGAGGCACCAGAAGCAACCGCCGGCCAACGTCGCCGTCTCGGTTCTACCGCTCATCGTCGCTCCTCCCTGGATGTGTCGCCCTTCGGCCGCCATGAACGTGGCCCGACCCGCCGGGGTTCCGAGCCGCCTACAGCGTCAGCCCGAGCAGCGTCGCTGCCATCGTCAGCATCGCCACCGCCGGCAGCCACTTCGAGAAGGGGTCCTTGCCGCGGAACAGGTGCGAGTAGAGAACGCCCACCATGAGCACGATGACCATGAGGCTGCCTGCGATGATGCCCCGCGTGTCGGTCAGGCCCCAGGCCAGCGCGGCGGCCGCGGCGGTCTCGGCAGCACCCACGAGCCGCGCCATGCCTGCCGAGTACCCGAATCGCGTCACCTGCCGCGTGGCGGCGGTCGTTCCGACCAGCTTGGGCACGCCGACCGCCGCGAACGCGATGGCCAGCGAGATCGTGAGCACGGTGGTCAGCATCGGGAACTTTCGCCTTCCGCAGGACGTCTCTATCGGCGACCGGCGCCGGCGAGCTTCGTCGCCGCCCGACCACGCCGCAGCGTTTCGCGAGGTTCGAAACTGCCCTCGGGGCGTCACCGAGGCCAGGCGGGGCGGGGCATCCGGGCCTCGGCGCGCTGGCCCG
>JBFIOX010000103.1:0-8314 GCA_041610455.1 Gemmatimonadota bacterium | reverse complement strand
GCCAGCGCGGCGACGAGCGCCGGCAAGGCAGCCGTCGGCGTGCGGTCGCGCACGGCCATCAGCTGGACCAGCGCATCCGCGGGCCGCTCGCTCGCGATGAGCGCCGCGGCCAGCCACAGGCGTGCCTCCCAGGATGCGGGCCAACGGGACACCGTGGGCTCGAGTTGTTGCACGGCGCGCTCGGGCCGCCCCACCAGATACAGGATCAGCCCCAGTCCGGTATTCAGGTCGGCGCTGCGCGGTCCGTATTCGTACGCGCGCTCGGCCTGCTCCACGGCCTGCTCGTGCCGTCCCTCGGCCACGAGGAGCTGCGCGTACCACAGGCGAGCCAGCGCCTGGGCGGAGTCGCGCGCCAACGCGGCACGGAAGCTGGGCTCCGCGTCGGCCCAGTCCTCCCAGAAGTGGGCCCGGATGGCCTCGGCACGCGCGGCGTAGGGCGCGGCGACGCGCGGGTCGATCGCGATCGCGCTGTCTGCCAGGGCCCGCGCCGTGGCGAACGCCTCGGACGGGGTGGCCAGGCCCCGGCCGGGGAGTGCTACGTAGACGTCGGCAAGACCCGCCAGCGCCAGCGTGAAGCGGGGCGCGTAGGAGAGGGCCAGGCGGAACTGGCGCTCGGCGTCGCGCAGGGCGCCTCCCGTGGCATCCTCGGTGCGGTCGGCCCAGGCCAGGCGGCCTCGCGCGTAGGCGTCGAACACGCGGGGGTCGAGTCCCGGTCGCTGCCGCGCCCGTGGGGCGGGCTGTCCGAACGCCGGGGCGAGGTCCTCGGCGATGCGGTCCCCGAGGCGCAGGAACTCGGTCACCGCGACGTCGAAGGCCCGCTCGTGCGTACGCGCCCCTGAGCGAACGTCCTCGACCAGCACCATGCCCTCGACGCGCTCCCCCGCACGACGGACCGCGCAGCGGACCACCGCGTCCACCTGGAGCGCGCTCCCGATCTCTCGGGCGTCGGTCGTCGCGGCGAGCTGCGGGACCGAGCTGTAGTCCTTGACGGTGAGGCCGGGCAGGCCTCTGAGGGCGCGCGACACGGCCTCGCCCACCCCCACGGCGACGTGCGGCTGGTCGCCCGCCGGGCTCGTGTCGAGGCAGCGTCCGATGGCCACCCTCTGGGGGGGGTCCCCGGTGGGCCCGAACATCAGGATGATCGCCCAGGCGGCGCCTCCCGCCAGCGCCAGCGTCAGCCCCGCGATGAGCGCTGCCCGCGACCCCGTCCGGCGCGGGGAAGCGCGGGCGTCGAACGCATCGGCGAGCGCGGCCCGGAACGCCGCCGCGTCGGGGAAGCGGTCCTCCGGCGAATGCTGGAGCGAGCACGCGATGACCGGCCGCAGGGTACGGGGCACGGGCTCCCAGTCGACATCCTCTTCCTCGGGTCGCCGCCCCGCGGGCCACACCTGGTCCGCCAGGCACTCGTAGAGGATCAGACCGACCGCGTAGAGGTCCGTGGCCGGTTCGACCTGCCGCCCCAGCAGCTGCTCGGGCGCCATATAGGCTCGGGTGCCCGGCTGGTTCCCGAGTTCCGTGAGTGGCTCGTCGGTCGTGGTCCGGATGACCTTGGCGATCCCGAAGTCGGTCAGGATCGGATGGTCGCCCTGCACGAAGACGTTCTCGGGCTTCACGTCGCGGTGCACGAACCCCGCCTCGTGCACCGCCGTGAGGGCCTCGAGAATGCCGTCGACCAGGCGGACCGCCGCGCTGGTGGTCAACGGCTTCGCCTCGAGCTTCCGGCGCAGGGTAGGCGCGGCGATGAAGTCCATGGTGTAGTAGAGGAGTCCCTCGGCCGAGCCCGCGTCGTGCACGGAGACGAGATAGGGATGGGCCACCGCGGCCAGGGCCTTGGCCTCTCGGGTGAACCTCTCCGCCCCGATCGCGGTGGCCAGCTGCGGCCGCAGGACCTTGATCGCGACTCGGCGCTCGAGCGCGTGATCGAAGCCGCGGAACACGACCGCCTGCCCCCCGGACCCGACCTCCTCCTCCACGTCGTAGCGGGGGGACAGGGCAGCGCGTAGGCGATCGACCAGCGGAGACACGTCGGCCTCCTCGTGGAAGCGCAGAGTGTCAGTGGCGACCATGTCGGCCACTATCACAGTAGGCCCCGGGCCGTGGTCGTCAAGGAAGCGTCGCGGCGCGCGACTCGGCGTCGGACCGCAGGCCGTGACCGGGGGCGAGCGTCAGCTTCGCGAACACGCCGGCGTGATCCGAGGGCCACAGCCCTCCCGGCGTGCGGTCGGCCGGCTCATCGCCCACGACCTCCGCCTTGACGGAGCCAGTGAAGCGTCCCGAGGTCGGGGTCACGCGGTTCCGGAAGAGGATGAAGTCGATGCGGTGGAACAGACGGCTCACCGGGTTGGCCAGGTCGGGGGCCTGACTGGAGGTGTACCCGGGGCCGCGCGGCGGGCCGGCCAGCCACACGTCCACGAACCCCTCGTCGAGGAGATCCCGGTACGTCGTGGTCGAGGTGCCGTCGGCCGCCGAGTTGAGGTCGCCCGTGAGAAGGACGGGGAGGGGCGACGCAGACATCACGGCCGACAGCTCGCGCGCCTGCGCCGCCTGGAGTGCCGCGAGACCCGGATCGAGCACGCCCGGCGCGATGTCGGCGGCTTCCAGGTGCGTGTTCACGACCCGGTAGTCCCGCCCGTGCACCGTGACGTCCACCGATGCCCAGCCGCTCGGCTTGGGGAGCGTGGCCCCGCCCAGCGCGATGGGGAGGACGGCCGCGAAGTTCCCGTTCATGGGGTTGGCGTAGGGCACTCCCTGACGGACGAGGATGACGTCGAAATCGGTGAGCCGCATGTCGTCGAGCCCGCCGGTGGAGAAGTTCACCATGGGAAGCTCGATGTCGAAGTTCTGAGAGCGGGACACCGCCCGATACGAGAGTCCGCGTTCCTCGAGCGCGGCGTCCAACAGAACCATCTGGTCCTGGAACACGGTGGTGGCCGGCACCGGGTTCCCGCGCAGGAAATCGCCGGGCGACTGGACTCGGAACAGCGAGACCTCCTGCAGCGAGATCACGTCGGGCCGCACGCGGGCGATCTGATCCGCGATGGCGGCGGCCCGCGAGGGAAAGTCGGTCGCCTGGACGGCGCCGACGATGCGCGCCACCTCGAGGGGAATCTGGGACGGGTCCCCTACGAGCAAGAGCTCTTCGAGTCGGGCTCCCACGTACACGTTCCACGTGAGCACGCTGAGCGTGGGCGGCCCGACCCCGCTGCGCTCCGCCTCGATCGAGGGGCCCAGCGGTTCCTCCTGGCAGCCCAGGCCCATCAACGCGAGCGAGAGGGTCCACATGCGTTTCATTTCGGCCTCCGGGTGTCGGGGTCGCGGCGCGCGACCCGCTCATCCGCCCCGAGTGTCGCGGGCCCGAGTCAGGAACCCATCAAGCGACCTGCCATCCCGGACGTCGGGGCGGCCCGGCGCACTCCCCCCGCCGGCGCGCGCCGGACCCCGGCCGGGCGTTGCGGGAAGGGGCAAATCGGTGCGGACTGGGAAACCGGTTGCAGGGGTGCCGTGGAACCCCCTCGGGCCAAATCGGGGCCGGCCAACCCCTTGGCCCGCCGTCGGGACCTGGCACGGTTGTGGCGACTCCCAGGGTGGCAGAGACCGGATTCACAGCCAGGGGGTGGGGACGTGCGGAGGAAATGGCTACTGCTGGCCGTCGCGCTGCTTCTTCCGGGGAGCGTGACCGCGGGACCCCGGGTCGATTTCAGCGGCGCGTGGTGCTCGAAGTGCTGCCAAGCCTGGTGCCCGTACGACAACGTGGGCTTCTACGCGGGTTGCTTTCCCGATCTGGACGGCACGTTCTGCGATTACAACGACAGCCACTTTCTGCGGGTGGGTGGCTGCAACTGATCCGCGCCCGTCGGCGGCCGCCCTCGGGTCACCCGCGGCACGCCACCACGCCCCGCTCGCTCACGTAGTCGCGCGGCCGACGCGCCGAACCTTCGTAGATGGCGCATTCGCGGGCACCGTTCCGCACGCGGGCGATGGCCGACCATCCGTTCGCGGTCGCGCTCACGAGTTGAACCCTGACGTCGGGCGATGGCTCGAAGCCGAGCTCACGATCGTCGAGGAACTTCGCGTACTCGCGATGCTTGCGGTGGAACTCGTTCTGACGCTCCCGCAGGGAATACAGGTCGGCCGCGGCGGCGTCGGCTTGGCCCACGTCGGGTCCCGGTCGCCGCACGGACGTCTCGTCGGGGCCGGGCGCGCCGCCTTCGGCCGTGGCCGGCGGGCATCCGATGCTCCCCGCGCCAGTTCGCGTATCGCAGAGCGGCTCGTCGTCCATGCTGGACCGGAAGGAGGCCTGACAGCCGGCAAGGAAGATCGCCGCCGGCAGCAGGAGCGTTCCCGTTCGGGTCGATCGGCTCATGTCTCATCTCCGGGAGAAGGGCCGCGCGGCGATACATCTTCAAGACGATCGCGCCGCGGCTCGGTCACGCCTCATCCGCGCGCCGGATCGAAGGGACACAGGTCGGTGTCGCTTCGGCCCTCCAGGATCGCCTGCGCCAGGGCGTGACCCGTCGCGGGGGCGAGCGTGACGCCGAGCATCTGGTGTCCCGTGGCCGCATAGACGTTGTCGCGGGTCGGGAGTCGGCCGATGTGCGGCAGGCCGTCGGGGGTCACGGGCCGCATCCCCACCCAGTCTTGCCGCGCGCCGCCGTCGAGCAGGCCCGGCAGGTACCGCCGCGCGCCGCGCTCGAGGTTCGCGAGGCGGCGGGGATCCAGGCGCCGGTTGATGCCTGAAAGCTCCAGCGTGCCCAGCACCCGCAGGGCGCCCTCGAACGGCGTGAAGCCCATCTTCGCCTCGGGCAGGTAGGCCGGCCGCCCCATTCCGACCGGGGGCCGCGCGACCGTGATGCTGTACCCCTTCCCCGCCGTGACGGAGAGGCGGACCCCGACCTGCCGCGCCAGCCGTCCGCATTCCGCCCCCGTCGCGAGCACGAATACGTCCGCCTCGAGGTCTCCGCCCGGGCCGGCCGCCGCGCGCACGCGCCGGCCCTCCGACACGAGCCACCTCACCTCGAATCCCTCCACGATCTCCGCTCCGCCCGCCCGCAAGTGCGCGGCGAGCCCCGCGGTGAGCGTCTCGGGCCGCACGTGTCGATCGCTGTGCACGACGAGGCCCGCCTCCAATCCCCCGGCGAGACCTGGTTCCGACTCGGCGAGCCCGCGCCCGTCCAGGCGCTCGACCGGCCCCACGCCGTACGGAGCGAGCGCCGACAACGCGTCGAGCTCCGCGTCGCAGCGCCGCGGGTCGCGAAACGCGAGCAGGAGGCCGTTCCGGCGCATCTCGAACGCCACGCCCGCGGCGGCGAGCTCGTCGTATCGGGTCGCCGTGTCCGCGTTGAGGGCGGCCAGGGCGGCGACCCCCGTGGCGTAATGGGCCGCGTCACAGTGACGGCGGAAAGCCCACAGCCAGCCCGCCAGCCGCGGCAGCGCGGACGGGCGGATGTAGAGCGGGCTGTCCGAGCGGGTCAGCGCGCGCAGCGAGGCCAGCGTGAGACCGGGCCCGGGAAGCGGCGTCGAGATCGAGGGGCAGACCCAGCCGCCGTTGCCGAGCGAGCATCCGTGGCCCACCCGATCGCGCTCGATCACCGTCACGTCCGCACCGCGGGCCCGCAGGGAATGGGCGACGCACAGGCCGATCACGCCGCCCCCGACGACGGCGACCCTCACGGGAGCGGCCCGACGGCGCTCGCCGTCGCGACGCGTCGGGGGGAACGGGGCGCGGGCATGCGGCATTATACGCGTCCGGGGCCGCGGAGCGTCCAGCGCAGAGCGTCGAGTAACACCGAGCCGCGGCGCCTCGCGGAGCGCGGGGCGGCCTGGAGACGGGGAGCGGCGTGAGGGTCGAGGGACAGGTCGAAGCGCCCCCCGGTCTGGGGGCACTCGATGGTTACAGCGCGGACTCGTGCGGCAGCCGCGCGGGGGGCGGTCCGCCCGGCGGCCCGGGCTACCGACCGCCGGTGACTCCATTTGGTACCGGCCGATGCCCGCTCAGGCCGTCCGTGGACGGCACCGGCATCGGACCGGCGACGGGCTCAGGCCTTGTGCAGGTCGATCCCCTTCTCCTCCGACCTGGCGCTCTGGACCTTCTCCGCGAGGCGCGACTTCACGGCCTCCGGGATCTCGTCCATCTCCTCCAGCCGGCGCTTGGTGGGCTCGATGTCGGCCACCTCGGCGGCCAGCGGCTCGAACTCGCGGATCACGTCGAGGGCGCTCCTCAGGTCGGCGGCGCGGCTCTCGACGGTGGCCAGCTCCAGCTCGATCCGCTTGCAAAGTGTGGAGTAGGAAGGCGAGGGTGTCATGGTGCGACCTCCGGGTCCGGGCGCACGGGCAGGACTGCTAAATCTAAGCGCGGGGCGACCTTGCCGACAAGCCGGCGCCGGCCCGCGCGCCGGATCTTGACAGCCGCGCGGGCGCGGATATGGTTCGCCGCCGAGCGCGCAGCCCGACCCGCCAGCGGCTCCTGCCCGCGACGCCGTGCGAGTGCACTGAGCGCCCTCCGGAGCAGCCACACGGAAGTCGCGCCTCGGCTTCCGTTTTTTTCGTCCGACAGGAGACGTCGATGGACAGTCGTCTGCTCGCCGGCGCCCTCATCCTCGCGGGGGTAACGGCCACGGGGTGCGAGCGCCTGGGTGCCGCATCCGCCAAGAAGCCTGCCACCTACACGTACTTCGTGGCGGCCGACACCGTGCACTGGGACTACGCCCCGAGCGGCATGAACCAGCTCAACGGGCAGCCCTTCGGTCCGTTGGAGAACATGTGGCTCGAGTCGGGGCCCGACCGCATCGGACGCGTGTACAAGAAGGCCCTGTATCGCGAGTACACGGACGCGAGCTTCGCCTCGCTCAAGCCCCGACCCCCCGAGTGGGAGCACTTGGGCTTCCTGGGACCCCTGCTCAGGGCGCAGGTCGGGGACACGATCGCGGTCGTGTTCCGCAACAACACGCCCTTCCCCGTCAGCATGCACCCGCACGGCGTGTTCTACGCGAAGAACGCCGAGGGCGCGCCGTCGCGCGACCATACCTCGGAGGCGGACCGGGCCGACGACGCCGTGCCGCCCGGCGGCACCTACACCTACGTGTGGCCGGTGCCGCCCCGGGCCGGCCCCGCCTCGGGGGACGGCAGCTCGATCCTCTGGATGTACCACTCGCACGTGCACGAGGAGCAGGACGTAAACGCGGGCCTGGTCGGGCCGATCATCGTCACCCGGCGCGGCGGCGCGAAGCCCGATGGGACGCCCAAGGACGTGGACCGCGAGTTCATCGTGGCGTTCCAGGACGTGGACGAGAACGCGAGCCCATATTTGGAGGAGAACATCCTCACCTACGCCAGCGACCCGGCGAGCGTGGATCGCGGGCACATCTTCATCTGGTTCCCCTTCGGTCTCAGCAACTTCATGGAGCCCATGAACGGCTACACGTACGGACATCTGCCCGGGCTCACCATGCGCGAGGGCGAGCGGGTCCGCTGGTACCTGATGGCGAACACCAATTTCGAGGTGCACGCCCCGCACTGGCACGGCAACACGGTCGTCGTGAACCACATGCGAACGGACGTGACGACGCTGGTGGCCATGCAGATGCAGGTGGCCGACATGGTCCCCGACAACCTCGGCACGTGGCTCTTCCACTGTCACGTGAAGGAACACCTGATGGCGGGCATGTCGGCCCACTACACGGTCGTCCCGCGCGGCGAGAAGGTGGCGAGCCGGACGTCGCACTGACGACGAGCCTCTCCGGGCGACCGGGCGTCGGCGCCCTCACCCGCGCACGAGCCGGTCGGCGCTTCCGGCCGGACGCGTCGAAGGGTGGGGGCCGCGCCCGGCACCCGGGAGGGCCGGCGTGCGGCCGGAGCGCGGGCCCGCCTTCCGCTAGCGGTTCGGCGAAGGGGTCGCGTCCGGCGGGAAGCGGATCTCGTACACGCGCACCAGTCCTATCTCGCGTACGAGCGGGAAGAGCTCCGGGCGCGCTTCGACCCAGGCCCGGATACGCGCCAGCCGCTCGGGCTCCAGGACGGCCGCCGTGACGACCATGTGGCTCACGCCGCGGCGGCGCGCCTCCTCCAGAAAGCCCTCGAGGTCGTGGTCGAGGACGGGCATGGCCGGCACGCCGGTGAACCAGGCCACCTTGCGAGGCCGGTTCGAGGCGACCCGGAGCGAGTCCGAGCCGCGCGATGCCCGAATCTCGGCCAGCGCCGCGCCCACCTCGCGCCAGGTCTCCGTCTCGGGCGGGAAGGTGGGGCGAGGATGTCGCGCCTCGCGTAGGGCCGCGCCACCCACCACCAGGGCCGCGAACAGCGTGGCCGCCGCCCATGC
>JBFIOX010000102.1:0-8381 GCA_041610455.1 Gemmatimonadota bacterium | reverse complement strand
CGGGCATCCTTCGAGATCATGCAGAAGGCTCTGGCGGCCGGCCTCCCCTTCGTCGTCGCGGTCGGGGCGCCGTCCAGCCTCGCGGTGAGCCTGGCGGAGCGCTTCAACATGACCCTCGTGGGCTTCGCGAAGCCCGACGGGTTCAACCTCTACGCCGGCGCCCACCGCGTGACGGACGGTCCGCCCACCGCGGGCGGGACCGGCTAGAAGAGCCGCTGCTGCGGCACGGACACGCCGTGCGCGTGCAGATAGGGCACGAGCTGCCCACGGGTCCACATGGCATGCTCGAGCGCGAAGAGCGCGATGCGCCACCGCGGCATCACGCGTCCCCCGAAGAACTCGGCCTCCGCGCCGAGCTGAGCCGCCGGCATGGCGCGCAGCTTCGCCAGGATCCAGTCGTAGGTGCCCGTCACTGCCGCCACCAGCGCCGCCTTGTCCGGGACCGACCCCTCGTCCACCCCCATGGCCGGTGCGGACTCCCCGAACATCGGGCCTCCGACGAACCCGTTGTTCGCCGCGTGCACGACCTGCGCGGCGAAGCCTCGCACGTCGGGGCTCGGGGCCCAGCCGAGCGCGGAGTCGGGAATCGCCTGGGCCAGCGAGACGTCCCACGCCTTGGCGCGCTCGAAGGCGTCGATCAGATAGCCCTTCATGACCTCCATGTCGGGAGCCTGCGCCGCCGCTCCCTCGACCTCCGGGGCGGTGTCACCGGCCCGCGCGGCCTCCGTGCAGGCCCCGGCCCCCAGAAGAAGGACCGCCAGTACCGCGCCTCCGCCGAGGCGCGGTCGTCCGTTCGCATTCCGCAGTTCCATGCTTCCTCTCCTTCCGTCTATTGATCGCTGATCGCGAGACGCGTCGCACCGACTTACACCCCGCGCGGGCGCGCCCTCACGATGCCTCGAGCCGCTGCCGGACCCACCGCCGGACCCACCGCCGCACCGCGGGCCTCCACAGCCATCCCGTGGCGCGCAGCGGGAACCCGGCTTTCACCGATGCCAAGATGCTCTTGGTCTCCTCGTCCACGAAACGGTCGACGCTGTCGCGCGCCACGCGCGAGGCCGCTCCGAACGAAGGCGCGGACGCCAACCCCGTCTCGATGGACTCCGGATCGCCCCGGTAATCGACCAGGTCCGCGAAGTAGCGCTGAAGCAGCCGGGCTCCGTCCCGCCGACCTGCGCGAAAATCGTGGGCCCGCCACGCCCGCTCCAAGAAGCCCCCGAAATTGCCCATGAAGGAGCCGGCCAATGGCTCATCAGGCCTGGGTGCCACGAGGTAGAGCGGTAGAATCTGCTTGTCGCGCAGATCGCTCGCCGCCTCGAGCACGTAGATGAGCTTGGCCAACCGGGTGCGCCCCGCCCGGGTGTCGACCGCTGCGAGGACGTCCCGGAAGCGCGGATCGTTCTCGATGCGCGCCACCGCCGCATCCAGCCGTTCGAGCACGGCGTCTTCGCCCGCCTCGCCCCTGCGCGCGCTCTCGGCCTCCGCCACCCGCTCCGCCAGCCCCGCGACCAGCTGTCCGAGGGCGAGGGCGTCGGGATCGCACAGCCCGTCGGCGATCTCCGGCAGGCGAGCCACGATCGCCTCGAACAGCTCGAGCCGGGCATTGGTCTCCGTCGCCGTGGCCCAGTCAGCGGCCGCCCCTTGGCCCAGCACGGCGCGGGTCAGGGCGCCCGCGACGGCCGGCAACGATCCCGAGGGATCGGCGACCGCCGTCTCCTCTCCCACGTCCGGGTCGACCAGCACGTAGCGCCACGCCGCGGAGCGGAAGTCCGCGCTCCGCTCGGCGAGCCGCTTGGCGAGCCCGATGGGCTCGTTCGCGAACACGCTCCCGTCCGCGAACCACATGCGGCGAGACTCCTCTCCCTCCGGCCAACACGCCTCGGGGTATGCGGCGGGCCGGCGCGCGAGCGGAACCGGCGGGAGCGCGAACGGGAACGCCGCGGAAGCGAGCGCGGCCAATCGGACCTCCTCCCACGCCGGGTCGTCCGCCCTCGTGGGCGACGCGAGCTCGAAGGTCGCGGCGTCGCGGTGCACCCGCACGCCGCAGGCGCGATCGGGCGCGTTCACGAACCGGTACCGGAGGCGGGTCGGCACCCCCGAAAGGTTCGAGAGGGCCAGCCCGAGCCGCAGCCGCTCGGCGACCCCCGGGGCGCGCCGGTCGTCGGAGGCCGGATCGCCGCAGATGAGGGCCCGGCTCAGCTCGTCGAGCACCGCGCGGTCGAGGATCCCGCCCCGGTCCGTCCTCGCCGCGTCGAGCAGCACGCGGAGATCGAGCGCCTCGACCCAGAGCTTCTCGAGATAGGGAAGGAGGCCCGGGTTGACGGTCATGGCCCGCGCCACGAGGGCCCCGGTCACGGCCCCGGCCGAGCTCCCGGCGATCACGTGCAGCTCGATATCGGCCTCGGGGTCGGCCACGAGGGCCCCGACGATCTCGGATACGGCGCCGGCGACGTAGGATCCCAGCGAGGCGCCACCGCTCAGGATGAGCGCCAGCCGGACTTTGGAGGAAGGCGGCCCGGTAACGCCCGGATCGTCTGGGCTCATGCCGCGTCCGCGGTCACGGGGTGTCGGAGGTCGCGGGCGGTCGAACGCCCGAGATGTCCAGGCCGACCAGCGTCTCGGGGTCCACCGTGGTGCCCCGCACGTAGGCGGACCAGTGCAGATGGGGGGCCGTCGATCGGCCGGTCGAACCGGCCCGGCCCAGCAACTGTCCCGGCCGCACGAGATCTCCCGTGCGCACCGCGACGGATGAGAGATGGAAATAGGCCGTGACGAGACCGAGACCGTGGTCCAGGTAGACCGCGTTCCCCTGGTAGTAGAAGTCCCCGGTGAGCGCCACGCGCCCCGCGGCGGGCGCCACGATCGGGTTGCCCTGCCGCGCCCTCAGGTCGAGACCGAGGTGACGGCTCTGGACCGCACCGTTGAAGACGCGTCGCTGCCCGAAAGGACTGGTCTTCACCGGTGGCTGCCGCGGCCAGCCGAAAGGCTCCGTCGGGATCCATTCCGGCGCCGATGCGGCAAGCGTGCTCCGAATAACCTCCCGCTCACGGGCGATTCTCGCCTCCACCTCGGGGTTCGCCGGAGCTCCCGCCGAGATGCGGATGCGGCTCGACGGGTACGTGCGCTCGGCCACGCTCACGAGGACTTTGCGGGTCTCGGCCGCGCCCCGCCGCCGGTACGAGAGGTCGAGCTCGAAGAGACCCGCGCTGTCGAGCGGCAGGGCCCCCAGCCCGATCCACCCGCCCGAGCCCCGCGTCAACGAAACCGGCCGGCCCGCGAGCGAGACGGTCACCGCTTCGAGCGGTGGGCCCCCCGGCTGGCCGACCGAGATGGCGAGCGCGGCCGCCTGCCGCGGCGCTCGCGGCCACCACACGACGCGGGGATCCGGCAGGGGGAGTAGGGGCGGGGACGGGGTCCACGAATAGGTCGCCAGGCGGTCGAGGCGTACCGCCACCTCGTGCATCGCGGGCGCCGGCGTCCCGGTGACGGGGGGCGGGAGGTCGAGGGCCAGCGGCGTCGGCGGCGCGGGAATCGCGTGGGCGCAGCCCGCGAGGGCCAGGAACAGCGAGAGGCCGAGCGTCGGCCGCTTTTCGGTCATGGCAGTCTCCCCCTCATCCGCTTCCCACTGGCCCCCACGGGGCCCCGCACGAGACGGGGATACAGATTGCAGCGGGCTCCCGTGTCGAACAACCTTCCGGGGTCGCCCACCGCGGCGTCGCGCTGTACGTCGCAACCTTCGCAACCTTCGCGCGGGGCACGCCGATGCACGGCCCGACAGAGACCGGGGAGGCTCGGCCTTCCCTCCGACGCGCCCGCGGGCGGGCGGGGCTCCGCATCGTCCTCTTTCCGCTCGTCCTACTGGCCGCCTCTTGCCCGGCGCCCACGCAGCCCACGGAGTTCGCGCAGCGCATCGCCGCGCTGTCGGGCCCCGGCGGCTACTTCGACACGGACAACCTGATCTCGAACGAGCGCTCGTATCTCCACGCCGTCACCGACCTCCGGGAGGCCGGCATTCGCGGCGGGGTATACCTGGGAGTGGGGCCCGACCAGAATTTTTCCTACATCGCCGAGATCGAGCCCGAGCTCGCGTTCATCGTGGACATCCGGGCCGACAACGTCCTGCAGCACCTCATCTACAAGGCGCTGTTCCACGCGTCGCGGAACCGCGTCGAGTACCTGGCCCTCCTGACCGGACGACCCGTGCCGCGGGATGTCGACGCCTGGGGCGACGCCCCGCTGGACTCGATCCTCGCGTACATCGATGCGGCGCGTCCCACCGAGGCCTCCATGGGGGCGGCCAGGGATCTCGTGGACCGGACGATCCCGACTTTCGGCCGACCGATCTCCGAGGGCGACTCGGTGACGATCGCACGCTTCCACGGCGAGTTCATCGCGGAGGGCCTCGATCTCCGGTTCCGGAGCCACGGGCGACAGCCACAGTTCTATTACCCGACCTATCGGGACCTCTTGCGGGAGGTCGATGGCCAGGGGAGGCCGGCCAGCTACGTGGCCGGAGAGGAGCGATTCCAGCGGGTGCGCCGCCTGCAGCTGAGGGACGGCGTCATCCCCCTCGTGGGTGATCTCGGGGGCGACGTCGCGCTGCGTGCGCTGGCCGATCACCTTCGCCGCCTCGGTCATGAGGTCTCCGCCTTCTACACGTCGAACGTGGAGTTCTACCTGTTCGGCGACCGCACGTTCGGCATGTTCGTGGAGAACCTGCGCGAGCTGCCCCTGGCGGAGCGGAGCGTCCTCATCAAGTCGGTATTCCGGGGGTTCCGCGGCGCCCACCCCCTGCAGCGGCCCGGGTACTACAGCACCCAGGTCGTGCAGGACGCGCGCGCGCTCGTGCAGGGATGGGACCGTGGCGGGTACCGGACGTACTGGGAGGTCGTGACGGGGGACCTGGTGGGAGCGGTCCCGACGCCCTGAGGCGTCCATATCCGCTTCGGGCCCCGGGCACCGCCGACGCCGGCCCCCCGCGCAGCGGCTCGCGCAGACCGCCGCCCCCCGCGCGCCCTCAGGGGGGCAGGCGGCGTCCCAGACGGATGGCCAGATCGACCGCCTGCTTGCGCCAGCCCGTGAGGAGCGACCGACGATAGGCATCCGCGGCGCGACGGACGCCCTCGCTCATGGTCGGGTAGGGATGCACCAGCGTGGAGATCGAGCCCAGCTTGACGCCGGCGCGCATGGCCAGCGCGACCTCCGCGATCATCGTGCCGGCCCCCGAGGCCAGGATGTGCCCGCCCAGGATGGCGCCTCCCCGGCCCGTCACGATCTTCACGCAGCCCACGGCCGCGCGCTCCGTGATGGCGCGGTCGAGTCCCGCCAGATCGTAGAGGTGCGCCGCCACCGCGTCGCCGTGGCGCTCGCGCGCCTCCGCTTCGGTGAGACCGACGTGCGCGAGCTCGGGCTCGGTGAAGGTGACCCAGGGGATCACGTCGTAACGGACATCGGCGCGCAGCGGGAGCAAGGCGTTCTGGACCACCGTCCGCGCCTCGTGATCGGCCACGTGCGTGAACAGGTAGCCGCCGGTCACGTCCCCCGCGGCGAAGATGTGCCGGCACGAGGTGCGGAGCTTGGAGTCGACGGTCACCCAACCCGCCGCCGTCACCACCCCCGCCGCCTCGAGATCCAGGTCCTCGATGTTGGCCCGTCGGCCCGTAGCCACGAGGATCTCGTCGGCCTCCACGGCTGGGCCCCCCACCGCCGTCGCGGGATCGGCCGGGCCCGACTCCGCGCCCGCCAACACCAGCCGCCGACGGCCGCCCTGCCGGTCGACGCGCTCGACCCGACGGCCGGTGATGATCCGCACCCCCTCGGCGCGCAGCAGCTCCGCGAGACGATCCGAGAGCTCAGGCTCTTCGCGCGCCAGCAGGCGGTCGAGCATCTCGATCACGGTCACTTCGGCGCCGAGCCGGCGGTACGCCTGCGCCAGCTCCACCCCGATCGCACCGCCGCCGATGATGGCCAGGGAGCCGGGCAGCGTGGCCCGGTCGAAGGCCTCGGCGTGTGTGAAGTAGCCCGCTTCTTCGAGGCCCGGGATGGGGGGGATCGCGGCCCGCGAGCCGGTCGCGATGACGAACCGGCGTCCGCGCACCCGCCTCCCGTCCACCTCCACCTCCCGGGGCGACACGAAGCGCGCCGACCCCTCGATGACATCGACTCCCATGGCGCGGAAGCGCTCGGGGTCGTCGTGCGGCTGGATGCGGGCCCGCACGGCTCGCACGCTCTCGAGCACGGCGCCGCGGTCGGCGCGAGGCTCTCGCGGCTCGAGCCCGAACGCGTCGCCGCGACGCATGCCCTCGGCCGCGCGGGCCGAGCTGATGAGCGCCTTGGAGGGAACGCACCCGGTCCAAAGGCAATCGCCCCCGAGCCGGTCGCGCTCGATGAGCGCCGCGTGCGCGCCCAGGCCGGCGCACCCGGCGGCCGTGACGAGGCCGGCGGTGCCCCCGCCGATCGCAACCACGTCGAACATCCGATCTCGCGACAATGCGCCTCCCATCCGTCCTGGCCGTGAACGGCCATCGCTCGCCCGGCCCACGTACCGTAAGGTAGTCGGGCGGGTCGCCCCGGCGGGCGTAGTGGAACGGGTCGCCGCCCTCGATGGTTCCGGTGACGGCCCGATGCCGTCCTTCCACCTATTCGGACGAGCACGCGATGCACGCAACGAGAGATCAGGCCGCGGTCCGCTGGGCCGTTGCCCTCGCGCTCGCCGGCTCGATGGCGACGGGTCTCTCGGCCCAGGTGGTCGCGCCATTCGATGCCGATCGCGCCTTCATCGCGGACGAGACCATCTTCGAGCCGTTCCGGGTGACCGACGAGGACACCCGGCCCTTGCGCGAAGCGCTGCGACAGGGCGTGCTGGCACCAGATTCGTGGCTGCTCATCATGGAGCACGAGGCGGGTCGCCTGGCGACGGTCATGGATCAACTCGCCTACCACCACGTCGCGCAGGGCGAGATCCGCGGCGTGCCGTGGATGGTCTCCTTCTGAGTGGTCTGCAACACCGGGGTCAGTATGACCCCCTCTCTGGACGGCGAGACGTATCGCTTCGAGTGGCGCGGGCTCTACGACGGCGTATCGATCCTGTGGGACGAGGAGACCGGATCGATCTGGCATCACGTGACGGGCGAGGCCCTCAGCGGCCCGATGACGGGTCGCTCCATGTCCGTGTTCAATCTGCTCCAGATGACCGTGGAGCGCGCGCTGGCCGCCTATCCCGACCTGGCCGTGGCCATCTCGGACCGCGAGATCCGCGGTGGGGGACGTGCACGCTCGGTGGACGGCGATCCGGAGCTGAGCGACCGGCTTCGAGCGACCATCGCCGCCGAGGATACGCGGCGGCCGACCATGGAGATCGGCCTCGGGCTGTGGGACGAGCGCACGCGACGCTACTACCCCGTGTCGCGGATCCGCGGGGCCGGTGGGGCGGTGATCGACCGACTCGGCGGGCGCACCGTGGCCATCTACCTCGAGCCCGTCACCGGCGTGCCGTTCGCCTTCTACACACGCGCGACCGCCGCGACGTGGAACGGCGACCTGCTCGAACTGAACGATGGGACCGTGCTGCGCGACGGCCTGCTCTACGACGCGGGCGGGGACCGGGGCGAGATCGAGCGCCCGCTCCAGCTGTTCACCCGCTGGTACGGTTGGGCGCTCATGTACCCGGACACGGAGATCTGGGCCAGATGAGCCCGACCCGCACGCGCGAACGGGTCCTCGATCCGCGCGCGCCACTCCGACGAGGTGATCGATGAGAGGATACCGCCGCCCCCACGTGCCGGGGGCCCACCGCGCCGGGGTCGGGCTTCTCGCGCTCGCCGCCGCCACGCCGCTCGCCGCCATCCCCGCCTCACCCGCGGCGGTCGGGGTCGCGGCCGGGCCCGCGGCCCCGCTTCAAGCCCAGGAGTCGCCGCGGACCGTGCCCCCCGCGCCCGACCGCCGCGCCGACGAGGGCGAGGGCCCGTACGGGACGCTCATCCTGCGGGGTGTTACGCTGATCGACGGCACCGGGGCGCCCGCGCGCGGGCCCGTGGACCTGGTGATCGAGGGCAACCGCATCGCGCGCATCCAGGGCACCACCGACCCGAGCAACCGAACCGGCCCGGCGGCGACGGTCCAGGGAGCGCGCGAGATCGACGCGGCGGGCATGTACGTGCTCCCGGGCTTCGTCGATTTGCACGCGCACATCGGCGGCGTGTCGCAGGGCACGCCGGCCGAGTACGTGTTCAAGCTGTGGATGGGTCACGGCATCACCACCATCCGCGACCCCGGGTCGGGCAACGGGCTGGCCTTCACGAGGATCCACCGAGAGCGCAGCGCGCGGAACGAGATCGTGGCGCCACGCATCTTCCACTACGCCGGCGTCGGGGCGGGGTGGG
>JBFIOX010000101.1:0-8381 GCA_041610455.1 Gemmatimonadota bacterium | reverse complement strand
GGCCGCCACCGAGCGGGCGGCCCAACTGGATTGCGATCCCGCCGCGCCCGCCTACTGGCGCGTCGTGAACCCCTCGGCCGCCGGGCCGGCCGGCCACGCTCCCGGCTACGTGCTGCAGCCGGGGAACAGCGTGGCCTACAGCCTCCTCGCCAGGGACGACGCCCCGCAGCGGCGCGCCGGGTTCACCGACCACCAGCTGTGGGTGACCCCGTACGCGCCCGAGGAGCGATACGCGGCCGGCGCCTACGTGAACCAGAGCCCCGGGGGCCTGGGGCTGCCCAAGTGGACGCGCGCCGATCGACCGATCGCCGACACCGACATCGTCCTGTGGTATACGGCCGGCTTCCACCACGTGCCCCGCACCGAGGACTTCCCGGTGATGCCGAGCGCCTGGCACGAGTTCTCGCTCGTGCCCTTCAACTTCTTCGCCCGCAACCCGGCGCTCGACGTGCCCACGGCGTGGCGCGGAACCGCCTCGGACGAGTGACCGCACGATGCCCGTCTCGCTCTCGAGCTCCCAGATCGTCTACGATGCGCTGAAGGCTAACGGCGTTCGGGTAATCTCCGCTTTGCCAGAGACTTGGCTCGTTCACCTCATCCGATTTGCGGACGAGGATCCGGACATGGTCCTCGTGCGTCTGGCCAAGGAGGAGGAGGGCGTGGGCATCTCGATGGGGGCGCACTTCGGCGGCGCGCGATCGGCCATGCTGATGCAGAACCACGGGTTCCTGGCGGCGGTGAACGGGATCGTCTCGGGGGCCCAGCTGTTCCGGGTGCCGCTGCTCATGCTCATCTCGGCCCGCGGCGAGCTGGGAGAGCCCGATCCGTGGCAGACCGAGGGCGGACTGGTGACGCGGCACGCGCTCGAGGCGCTCCGGATCCCCTACGAAGGGCTCTCCCGACCCGCGCAGGTCGCTCCCGGGATCGCCGCCGCACAGACGCTGGCCCACGCGTCCAACCGACCGGTTGCCCTGCTGCTCGAGCGCGAGCTCATGTGGGAGGACGCGTGAGCGCGGGCCCGAAGGCGGGGCCGCGCCGAAGTAGGGAGGCGCCTCGCATGCGGCGCCTGGCCGCGCTCGATGCGCTGTATCCGCGCTTCGAGGACGACGGCGTGGCGGTCGTGACGATCATGGGCGCCGTGGCGGCGGAGCTCCAATCGCTCGGACACCGGCCCAACTTCTTCTACCTGCAGCACGCCATGGGCCTCGCCTCCTCGATCGGGCTCGGGCTGGCCCTCGCGCGGCCCGAGCTGCGCGTGGTGGTGCTCGATGGCGACGGCTCGGTGCTCATGAACCTGGGCGGGCTCACCACCATGGGCCGGTACCGTCCGCCGAACCTGGTCCACCTCGTGTTCGACAACGAGAGTCTCCTCTCTGTCGGAGGGTTCCCGACCGCGACCGCGACGGGTGCCGACCTTCGCGAGATCGCTGCCGCCGCCGGCGTGCCGCGGACCGCGGAGCCGGAAACGGCGGCGGAGTTGCTGGAGGCGTTCGACGACGCGGTGTCGGCAGGCCAGCTGACCACGATCGTGGCCAAGGTCGAGGATCATTACGCCCCGCCGTCGGGCACGGTCGGCTTCGTCACGGGGCTCGGGCTGCTCGAGAACCGATTCCAATTCGCGCGCCATCTCGCCTTTCTCGCCGAGGCGCGGGGGGGTGTCGCGGACTCCGCGGAGGCTCCCGAATGACCGACGTGCTGCAGCACCTCATCGACGCGCTAGCCGACGGGAGCGTTGACGTGGTCGACCTCTCGATTCCCCTGGGTCCCGACACCGTCGTCATCGACCTGCCGCCCCCCTTCGCTCCCTCGAAGCCGGTCGCTATCGAGCCCATCTCGCGGTACGACGATGCCGGGCCGGCCTGGTACTGGAACAACCTCTCCTTCGGCGAGCACACGGGGACGCACTTCGACGCCCCGATCCACTGGGTAACGGGAAAGGACCTCCCGCGCGCCACGACCGACACGATCCCGGCCCGGCGGTTCGTGGGGCCGGCCTGCGTGATCGACGTCGAAGGGGAAGTGGAGCGCGATCCCGACCACCTGCTCAAGCCCGAGCATCTGGCGACATGGGAGGCCCGGCACGGTAGGGTCCCGGCAGGCGCCTGGGTCCTGCTCCGAACGGGCTGGAGCCGACGGGCGGGGAAGGAGGCGTTCCTCAACGTGAGGGCCGATGGGCCTCACTCACCGGGCTTCGACGCGGCGACCTCGCGGATCCTGGCCGAGGAGCGCGACGTGCTGGGGGTAGGGGTGGAGACGGTGGGGACCGACGCCGGCCAGGCGGGCGCGTACGATCCCCCGTTTCCCAATCACGCCATCATGCACGGGGCCGGCAAGTTCGGGCTCGCCAGCCTGTGCAACCTCGACCGGCTCCCGCCCACGGGCGCGGTGGTCATCGCGGCGCCGCTCAAGATCGTGAGGGGCAGCGGCAGCCCCCTCCGCGTGATCGCGCTCGTGCCGGGCTGATCGCCGCCTGCAGTCAGCCCGATGTCGATGGGCAGGTCGACTGGGCGGGACCCTAGGGATCGAGATCGGTCTGCGCGGCCGGGTCGAGCGGCGGGAACGACAGCTCGCCCCGGACCATCCCCTCCATCAGGTTGAGGTGTCGCGTGAAGCGCAGCATCTCACCGAACAGCGCGTCCGCGTCCGTGCCCACCTTGTCCAAGATCCGGCGGGACTGCGCGGTGTAGTCGGCCGCATCCTCCGCCCGCTCGACGAGCAGGAAGATGGGGAGGTCCTCGCCGAGCCCGAACTCGTAGAACAGAAAGCCGTGCTCCACACCGTGCTCGGCGTACAGCGACACCAGCCGCTGGGCCGCATCCTCGAAGGCGCGCTCCATGCCGGGCATCACGTGATACCAGTGGTACTTGCGGAAGGGGAGCGTCGGATCGAGCGCGACGGTGCGGGGCAGATAGGACAAATCCGGCCGTAGCGTGATCACGAAGGTCGTCACGCTCTGGATCGGCTGGGCCTCCCCGATCTGACCGGACCAGCGCGCGCCGAGATCGCTGCGACTGGTCGACAGATGGGCGCGGAACCGGTCGATGCCCGCGAACCCGTCGATCGGCACCACGTACGAATAGCCGAGCTCGGGCCCGTACACCGCGACCCACCCCACGTCGTTGGCGACGCGCGTCCCCTGGAGCGCGTTGATCCAACGCGCGGTTTCCGCCTCGTATCGCGCCAGGTCCGAAGGCCGCACGAACTCTTGGCGCACCATGTACATGGGACTGGAAGTCGCTTGCGCCGCGGCGTCGCCCGCTGGGACATACAGGGTGGCCGCGACGAGGACCCCGATGATCGAGCGCTTCATCGGAACCTCCTCGTGCTGGGATGCTCGGGCCTCACCCACCCGCCGGCACGACGAGGAAGAGGAACGCGCCGGCGGGCTGACAGACCCACCGACGCGACGAAAGATAGCGCCCCCGTGAGGCCCCCGCGATGGCCGGTGCGACGTCTAACCGACACGGCGCCCGTCAGTTGCGGCCGATCGTGCCCGCCCGTTCGCGCAGCGACTCGAATTGCCCCTCGGCGGCCTCGACCTCCTCCAGCAGCGCCTCGTGGCGCGCGTACGCCTCCGCCCCGGGGACCTGATCGGCGCTCGAGACCATGTTCAGCAGATAGCGGATCTGACTGATCAGCATGGGCTGGGGATAGCTCCCCTCGGCATCGTTGAGCCGCGCGTCGAGCTCGCGCGCGTCGCGCGCCAGCGTTTCCGGCACGACCGCCGCCCCTTCCGCGCCCTCACGCGCCTCCTCGATGCGCTTCGACAGCGTCTCCAGGTCCGCGGAGACGTCGCGCGCCCGCGCGAGAGTCTCGCGCACCGCACGCTCGAAGCGGTGCTGCTCCTCGAGGTGGGCCACCGTGACGCCCTCCGCCGCGACCCGCGGATCGATCCGAATCTCGAGCGGCGCCTCGCTCGTCACGTCACCGGCCGTGAGCCGCACGGTATAGGTCGCCGGCGCCACCAGCGGTCCTCCCCCGCGTCCCACGCCCGCGGCCTCCAGATCCCAGCGCAACCGATGCGCCCCCGCCGTGCGGGCGAGGCGCCCCGGAGTGCTACGTGCGGCCATGCGGCGCATTCCCGCGGGGGGAGGCGGCACCGCCTCGCCGTCGCTCCCCACATAGCGGCGTACGACCGCGCCCGCCGGATCGAGGATGTCGATCCGCACCTCTGCGGTGGGTGCGAGCCCGGGGGCGATCCAGTAGTCGATGTGGGCCCCCTGGCCGGGGTACTCCGGGGCCGCCGGGCTCGACCACTCGAACCCGGAGTTGCGGAAGGGGCGGACGCGGTACTGCGGGCGCGGCCGGAAGAGCCTCGAGGTCGACGACCCCGACAACGCCTCGCCGCCGGTCCCGAGCCCGATCTGGTGCAGCCGGGTCACGTCGTCCAGGACCCAGAACCCACGCCCCATGGTCGAGAGCGCCAGGTCCTGCCGGTACACCTCGATGTCCGTGATCGGAGTCACGGGCAGATCGAGCTGGAAGGACTGCCAGCTCGCCCCGTCGTCGAACGAGATGAACAGCCCGAACTCGGTGCCCGCGTAGAGCAGCCCGCGGCGATCCGGATCCTCGCGCACCACCCGCACCGGGTAGTCCGCCGGAATCCCGTTCGCGCCGTCGGTTAGAAGCGTCCACGTCTCACCCGCGTCCTCTGTCCTCCAGACGTACGGGTGGAAATCGCCGAGCAAGAAGCGATACGCCGCCACGTACACCACGTCCGGATCGTGTCGCGAGATGTCGATCGAGTTGATCCGGCCCTCGGGCGGCATGTCGCGGGGCGTGACGTTCTCCCACGTGGCGCCGCCGTCCAGCGTGACGAACACCGGGCCGTCGTTGGCCCCGGTCCAGATGACCCGGGGGTCGTGCGGCGAGGCCTCGATCACGTACAGCGTGGAGTAGTGTTCTTCGCCGGTCGCGTCTCGCGTGATCGGCGTCCCCGACACCATCTGGCGCTCCGGCCGGAACGCGGTCAGATCCGGTGAGATCTGCTCCCAGGTGCGTCCGCCGTCGGTCGTCCGGTGAACGTACTGCGACCCGTGGTACACCGTGTTGGGATCGTGCGGCGAGACCTCGATCGGGACGACGCGCTGGAAGCGGTAGGGGAGGTCGGCGGGATTGGTGCCGTACAGGTTCACCGCTCCCACGTAGTACTGCTGCTCCTGACCCGTGCGGGCGTTGTAGACGCCGAAGCGGCCCTTGCAATTCGTGTAGACGATGTCGGGATCGCCGGGCTTCGGCACGGCGGGCCCCGTCTCGCAGCCGCCCGGCGAGCGCCAGAAGGCATCCGGTCCCCCCGGCCCCGACACGGCCGGAAGCTGGCTCGGTACGGCGACCGTGTAGGAGTCGTCCTGCTGCCCGGCGTACAGCCAGTAGGGGAACCGGTCGTCCACGTCCACCTGGTACAGCTCGGCCGTGGGCTGGTTGTTGACCGGCGACCAGGTGCGCCCCCCGTCGAGGGTGACGCTCGCCCCGCCGTCGTTGGACTGGATCATGATCCGCGGATCGTCGGGATTGATCCACAGGTCGTGGTTGTCGCCGTGCGGTGTCGGGATGGTGCCGGCGAAGGTGCGACCGCCGTCCGACGACTTCCACAGCGAGAGGTTGTTGACGTATACGACATCCGCGTCGGTGGGGTCTGCCGTCACGTTCGTGAAGTAGAACGGGCGGTGCATGAGGAGGCCCGAAGGATCGCCGTTCACCAGCTCCCACGTCTCGCCCGCGTCGTCGGAGCGGTACAGCCCTTCGAGCGGCTCCGGCGCCTCGACCAGCGCGTACACGCGATCGGGCGCGGCCGAAGACACCGCGAAGTCGATCTTGCCGATCAGCCCCGGGGGGAGTCCCGCGGTGATCCGGCGCCAGGTGTCGCCCCCGTCGGTCGACTTCCAGATGCCGTCCTCGGCCCGGGCGCCGGAGATGATCGTCCAGGGCTTGCGCTCGGCGCGCCACAGGGCGGCGTAGATGATGGCCGGGTCGCCGGGGTGGAACTCGAGGTCCACCGCGCCCACGGAGTCGGAGGTGAACAGCACCCGATCCCACCGCGCGCCCCCGTCCCGCGATCGATACACGCCTCGCGCTTCGCCGCGCGCGAACGGGTTTCCGATGGCGGCCGCGTAAACCAGATCCGGGTCGCTCGGGTGCGCCTTGACCGCCCCGATCTGCCCCGCGTCGGCGAGCCCCACGTGTGTCCACGTCCGGCCCGCGTCCGTCGACTTGTAGACGCCCTTGCCCACGATCACGTTCGAGCGGAGGCCGTCGGATCCCGTGCCCACATACACGACGTCGGGATCGGAGTCGGCGACCTCGATGTGACCGATCGACGGCGTGGCGAAGAACCCGTCCGAGATGTTCTCCCACGACATTCCGTAGTCGGTCGTCTTCCAGACGCCGCCTCCCGTCGCCCCCATGTAGAAGGTGTGGGGATGCGCGGGATGCCCTTCGACGGCGGTGACCCGGCCTCCCCGCGACGGGCCCACGTAACGGAACGACAGCCCGCCGAAAAAGCTGGGGTCGAGCCGGGTCGCGGCGCGATCCGGGCCCCCCGTCGACACGCGCGCAGAGGCTACGTCGACGTCCTGGGCCTGCGCCCGGGGCGGCCCCCCGAGCGCGACGAGGGCGGCGAGCGCGAAAGAAGAGAGGGCCCGGATGGCGCGGGCCGCGGGCGGCACGGTCTTCGACGATGTCGTTGGGATCATTCTCTCCAGCTTTCCTTCTGCGGGTCGGGCAGCCTCCCCGGACTCGAACGGCTCGCCAGGAGGGCGTCTGTGAAGTCGACGCGCTCCTCGACCAGCGCAAGCCTCGAAGAGACGTTCTCGAGCAGCGTCTCCACGCGCTCCAGCTTCGGGTTCTCCAGCTCTCCGCGGCGCTGCTTCGATATGATCTCCAGCAGGTCGCCGAGGCGCCGGACCAAAGGACGGAAGAGGATCACGCCTCCGACAGTGAGGATGAGCGTGATGGCCACGACCATCGGTGCGATGAATTCCATGTCAGCCCCCCCACCTCGTTGGGTGCGCTAAGGGTCGCGACGAAGCACCTCTCCCGCCAGCGAATCGGTGAACCGTCCCGCGTCGATCGCCGGCGTGCCGTTGACCCAGACGTACGCCACGCCCTCGGAGAGGTGGTGTGGGTCATCGTACGTAGCCACGTCTCGAAACCGTTTCAGGTCGACCACGACGACGTCGGCCCGGGCGCCGGGCTCTAGGACGCCCCGGCCGGCGATGCCGAACACCCGGGCGGGGAGCCCCGTCATGGAATGCACCGCCTGCTCGAGCGAGATCACGCCCTCCTCGAGGGCGTACTTGCGGATCTTGCGCGGGAAGGCGCCGAAGTCGCGAGGGTGCGGTTGCCCCTCGCCGAGCGCGCGGAGGATGCCGTCCGAAGAGGTCATCATCCAGGGACGAGACATGAACCGGTGCACGTCTCTCTCGTCCATGTTGAACGAAGTGAGGCCCGTCTCGCGCCCCTCCGCGAGCAGCTGGAGCGACGCCTCGACCGCATCGACCCCCCGCGCGCGCGCCACGTCGGCGAGCGAGGCACCCGCGTGCTCGCCGCCCTGCATCACGAGCCGCTCGGCCCCGCCACGCCGGTCCAGGTTCTCCCACATGTCCGCCACGAGACGCGCCCGCTCGTCCGGATCGCGCAGGCGCGCTTCGAACGACGCGTCCCCCCCGGCCAACGCCCAGCGCGGGACGAGCGCGCCGACGATGCTCGTGCCGGAGGCCTCGTAGGGGTATTGGTCGGCGTAGATCTGCAAGCCGTCGGCGCGCGCCGCCTCGATGCGGCGCACGATCTCTTCCGAGGCCCCCCACACGCGCGGCCCCAGCGCCTTGATGTGCGTGACCACGCCGGGGATGCCCGCGGCGCGCGAAATCTCGATCACCTCGTCCACCGCGGCGACGACCCCGATCGTGTAGTCCGCCTCGTCGCGGATGTGACTCTGGTAGACCCCGCCGCGCTCCGCCGCCACGCGGGCGAGCGCCACCACCTCGCCGGTGGGAGCGTAGGAGCCCGGCGAATAGTAGAGTCCGGAGGAAAGCCCGAACGCCCCCTCCGCCATGCCGCGCCGCACCAGCTCCCGCATGCGCTCGAGCTCTTCGGGGGTGGCCTCGCGGGCCTGCATGCCGAGCACCGCGCGCCGAACCCCGCCGTGCGGGACGAGCTGCGCCACGTTGACCCCGATCCCGCCGCTTTCGAGCTCTCCGCGCTGCCCCGCCAGATCGGCCGTTCCGCCCCCGTCCGGGTTCGCCAGCACCGTGGTGATGCCCTGCGCGAGCAGGGCGTGCGCCGTCCGCAGATCGTCCCGCACGAGTCCCCAGGTGGCGTGCGAGTGCGTGTCGATGAACCCCGGAAGGATGTGGAGTCCCACCGCGTCGATCACGCGCGCG
>JBFIOX010000100.1:0-8393 GCA_041610455.1 Gemmatimonadota bacterium | reverse complement strand
GAGGATGATCGGGGAACGCACGCTGGCCCATGACCCCCCGCCTGCACGAGATGCCGGCCCGCGAGCGCCCGCGGGAGCGGCTCCACCGCCTGCGCGCCGACGCGCTCACGACGGCCGAGCTGTTGGGCGTCGTGCTGGGCGCCGGGGCCCCGGGCCGGTCGGCCCTCGAAGTCGCCGGTGACCTCTTGGCGCGCTTCGACGGCTCTCTGCGCGACCTCGCCCGGGCGGAGCCGGCCGAGCTCCAGCGCACGCCGGGCATCGGGCCCGCACGCGCGGCCGCCGTCTTCGCCGCCCTCGCACTGGGCCGGCGGGTCGCGGTCGAGCCCGCACGGGAGGAAGAGCGGATCCGCGGGCCGGCGGACGTGTTCGCCCGCCTGGGGCCCCTGCTTCGCGACCGCCGGCAGGAGGAGTTCTGGGTGTTCTACCTGGACACCCAGAACCGGGCCCTGCTGGAGCGGTGCATCACGGTCGGGCTGCTCAACTCCTCGCTGGTCCATCCGCGCGAGGTGTTCGCGCCGGCCATTTCGGGAGGGGTCGCTGCCCTCATCCTGGCCCACAACCACCCCAGCGGCGACCCGGAGCCTTCGCCCGAGGACATCGCCGTCACGCGCCAGCTCGTGGAGAGCGGACGGTTGCTCGGGATTCCAGTCCGGGACCACGTCGTGCTCGGCGAGCGGGCCTACGTGAGCCTGGCGGAGCGCGGGCTGTGCCGTTGAGCCGGCACGCGCGCCTCGAACTTGCGTGGCCCTTCCTGGGTAGCTGGATTGTATGGGGGAAGGTGCGGTTGCCACCCGAGTGAGGCCGGGGCATGGAAACGAGCGCCACCAGAGCCCAGAAGCGTGGAGAGGCCCGCGGCGGCGCGGGTCCGCGCGCTCTCCTGCCCAAGGACTTCCTGACGGCCGTCGAGGGTCACGAGGCGCGCCTCGACCTCGACCTGCTCGCGCTCGCCTTCCAGTACAGCCTCGAGAAGCACGAAGGTCAGAAGCGGGCCTCCGGTGAGGATCACATCCGCCATTGCGTGGAGGTGGCCAAGATCCTCTCCGAGATCCACCTGGACACGGTGACCATCGCCGCCTCCCTCCTGCACGATGTGGTGGAAGACACCGACACGTCGGTCGAAGAGATCGAGCGGGAGTTCGGCTCCGAGATCGCCACCATCGTGGATGGGCTCACCAAGATCGCCCGTTTCGAGTTCGGCTCGATGGCCGAGCGGCAGGTCGAGACCTACCGCAAGCTGCTGCTCTCGATGGCTCGCGACGCCCGGGTGATCCTCGTCAAGCTGGCCGACCGCCTGCACAACATGCGCACGCTCGAGCACATGTCGGCGGACGCTCGCGAGCGGATCGCCCTGGAGACGCGCGAGATCTACGCGCCGCTGGCCCACCGACTCGGCGTGGCGCGCGTCAAGTGGGAGCTGGAGGATCTCGCCTTCAAGTTCCTCGAGCCCGAGGCCTATCGGAAGCTGTCGAAGAAGATCAAGTCCACGCGACGCGAGCGGGAGAGCCTGATCCGGCGCATGGAGGAGCCGCTGCGGGCCGAGCTGGATGCGGCGGGCATCCCATGCCAGGTGACGGGGCGCCCCAAGCACCTGTGGTCCATCTACGGCAAGATGATCAAGCGGGACAAGCCGTTCGAGGAGATCTACGATACCCTCGCCATGCGGATCCTGGTGGAGTCGGTGCGCGACTGCTACCACGCGCTCGGGGTCGTGCACAACAAATGGACGCCGCTCACAGAGCGCTTCCACGACTTCATCGCGACGCCGAAGTCGAACATGTACCAGAGCCTGCACACGACCATCTTCGGTCCCGGCGGCGCGCTGTACGAGATCCAGATCCGTACGCACGACATGCACCGCACATCCGAGTACGGGATCGCCGCCCACTGGCGCTACAAAGAGGGACGGACCAGCGGTCGTGACGAGGTCGATGACGAGCTGGCCTGGTTCCGCCAGGTCTTGGAATGGCAGCAGGAGACGCGCGAACCGGAGGAATTCATGGAGTTCCTCCGGATCGATCTTTTCCAGGACGAGATCTTCGTCTTCACGCCGGCGGGCGACGTGAAGCAGCTGCCCAAGGGCGCCACCGCGATCGACTTCGCCTTCGCGGTCCATACCGAGATCGGCATGCGCTGCTCGGGCGCCAAGGTGAACGGCCGGATCGCGCCCCTCAGCCGTCCGCTGCGCAACGGCGACACGGTCGAGATCCTCACCTCCGACTCTCAGACGCCCAGTCGCGACTGGCTGGGGTTCGTTCGCACCAGCAAGGCCCGGCACAAGATCCGCGCCTGGATCCGCGACGAGGAGCAGGAGTCCGCGGCTCGCCTGGGGCGCGAGATCGTGGGGCGGGAGTGGAAGCGGTACCGTCGCGGAAAGCCCGACGAAGCGGCGCTCATCGAAGGTGCCAAAGCGCTCGGATACGACTCGGTCGACGCCCTGTTCGCGGCCACGGCTCGCGGCGACGTTTCGATCACGCGAGTGCGCCGCGCGATCATGCCCGAATCGACCCCGGAAACTCCCGACCGGGCCCCCAGCCCGCTGCACAAGCTCGTCGACAAGGTGTGGAGCGGAGGCGGCAAGGGAATCCGCATCCAGGGCCTCGACAACCTGATGATCCGCTATTCGCAGTGCTGTCAGCCCGTGCCCGGCGACGAAGTGATCGGATACATCACGCGGGGGCGCGGGATCTCGATCCACCGCTGCGATTGTCCCAACGTGCTCAACCTCTCCGATGACCCCGCGCGACGGGTCGAGATCGAGTGGGACGCTGACGGCGCCCAGCGCTTCCTGGTGCGGATCGTCATGGAGGGAACGGACCGCCACGGCCTGTTCGCCGACATCGCCCGCGCCGTGACCGACACGGGCACCAACATCCAGTCCGCCGACATCCAGGCCATCGAAGGGGGGATGCGCGGCCAGTTCGTGGTCGAGGTGGAGAACCTCAGCCACCTGCGGAAGGTGATGCGCCAGGTGCAGCGCGTGAAGGGCGTCCTGGCCGTGGAGCGCAAGGAGTCGTTCGGCGAGAGCGACCTCACCCTGGAGTAGGGCGCCGCGGGGCGGGTACCGAAACTTTCCCGAAGGTGCCATAATACGTCCCCATGAGCCTCTTCGATCTCCAACTCCCGTTCGAGCTCACGGGCGACCAGCCCGCCGCCATCGCAGAGTTGTCCGAGGGAATCGCGCGCGGCGACCGGTGGCAGACGCTCCTCGGTGTCACGGGGAGCGGGAAGACGGTGACCATGGCCGCGCTGATCGCGCAGACGGGGCGTCCCGCGCTGGTCATGAGCCACAACAAGACGCTGGCGGCGCAGCTGTACGGCGAGTTGCGGCAGTTCTTCCCGCGCAACGCCGTCGAGTATTTCATCTCCTACTACGACTACTACCAGCCGGAGGCGTACGTCCCCGCGACCGACACGTTCATCGAGAAGGATGCCTCGATCAACGAGGACATCGACCGGCTGCGCCTGCGGGCCACCTCGTCGCTGATAGAGCGACGGGACGTCATCGTGGTGGCGTCCGTGTCCGCCATCTACGGCCTCGGAGACCCCCGCGGGTATCGCGAGCTGATGCTCACGCTGCACGAGGGCCAGGAGATCTCGCGCCGCGACATCCTGTCCGCGCTGGTGCGCGTGCAGTACGGACGCAACGATCTCGATTTCCGGCGTGGCACCTTTCGCGTGCGAGGGGACGTGATCGAGGTCCTGCCCGCCTACGAGGAGCAGGGCGTGCGCATCGAGATGTGGGGCGACGCGATCGAGCGCATCTCAAAGATCGATCCCATGACGGGCGAGACGATCGCGCGGCTGGCGCAGACGGCCATCTTCCCCGCAACGCACTACGCGACGTTGGGTCACCGGCTGGAGGAGGCGCGCGAGGCGATCTACGTGGAGCTGGAGGAGCGTCTGCTGGAGCTGCGGGAGGAGGGCAAGCTCCTCGAGGCCCAGCGGCTGGAGCAGCGCACGCGCTTCGACCTGGAGATGCTGACCGAGATGGGCTTCTGTCCCGGGATCGAGAACTACAGCCGGCACCTCGACGGCCGAGAGCCGGGCGAGCGGCCGTACTGCCTGCTCGACTATTTCCCCGACGACTACCTGGTGATCGTGGACGAGTCGCACGTGACCATCCCGCAGATCGGGGGCATGTTCGAAGGCGACCGGAGCCGCAAGCGCACGCTGGTCGAGTTCGGGTTCCGGCTCCCGTCCGCGCTTGACAACCGCCCGCTCTCGTTCGAGGAGTGGGAGGGGGTCATCCCGAGCGCTATTTTCGTCAGCGCCACCCCGGGCGACTACGAGCTGCGCAAGAGCGGCGGCGCGGTGGTGGAGCAACTCATCCGGCCCACGGGGCTGCTGGATCCGCAGGTCGAGGTGCGCCCCGTCAAGGGACAGGTGGACGATCTGCTGGAGGAGATCCGCACGCGCACGCGCGCGGGCGAGCGGGTGCTGGTGACGACGCTGACGAAGCGGATGGCCGAGGATCTCTCGGAGTTCCTGGCGCTGCGTGGGGTGAAGGTCCGGTACATGCACTCCGACATCGCCGCCATCGACCGCGTCAAGATCCTCCGCGATCTCCGGCTCGGCGTTTTCGACGTGCTCGTCGGCATCAACCTCCTGCGCGAGGGGCTCGACCTGCCGGAGGTGTCGCTGGTCGCGATCCTCGATGCCGACAAGGAGGGGTTCCTGCGCTCCGACCGCTCGCTCATCCAGACGATCGGGCGGGCGGCCCGGAACCTGAGCGGGAAGGCCATCCTCTACGCCGACCGCGTGACGGACTCCATGCGGCGGGCCATCGACGAGACGGCGCGCCGGCGGGAAGTTCAGGCGGCGCACAACCGGGCCCACGGCATCGAGCCGCGCTCGATCGTCAAGTCCGTGCGCGAGATCCGCTTCTCCACCGCGGTCGCCGATGCGCGCGAGCGGCAGCCCTCGGTGTTCGAGCGTGGCGAGTCGTACGCGGAGCTTTCGGCCGAAGAGCTCGTGGAGACGCTCGAGCGGGACATGCGCGAGGCCGCCGCCGCCCTCGACTTCGAGGCCGCCGCGCGGCTCCGCGACGAGCTGTTCGAGATCAAGGCGAAGCTGGACGGCGACCGGCGCCGGTCCGCGCGCTCGCGCGTCTCCGCTCTGCGCCCGGCCCGCGGCACCCAGTGAGCGCGTTCGTGCTGGACGAGAGCGGGCTCGCCGACTGGGGGCGCGCGCTGGGCGCCGCGGCGGCGCGGCACCGGGCGTTCGTGGCGCTCCAGGGTCCGCTGGGGGCCGGCAAGACGACCCTGGTGAAGGCCGCGTGCGCCGGCGCGGGCGTGGGCGAGCCCGTCACCAGTCCCACGTTCACGCTCGTCCACTGCTACGCCGGCGAGGCGGGCCCCGTGTTCCACGTCGACCTGTACCGCATCGCCGACGCGGCCGAGCTGCTGGAGCTGGGCTGGGACGACTTGGTGTCGGGCCAGGCCCCCGTGTTCGTGGAGTGGGCCGACCGCGCCGGCGACGCGCTGCCACCGGACCGCTGGGACATCCGCCTTTCCATCCCGGCCGGCGGGGCGGTGCGCGCCGTCGAATGGGCGGTGCGCGGGGACGCGCCGCCGCCGCCCGCGCCGTCGGCCCGCCAGGTCGCCGGAGCCGCGCCTGGAGAGCGCGGGGCGTGCTGATCCTCGGACTCGAGACGAGCACGAGGCTCGGCAGCGTCGCCTTGGCCTCCGACGGCGCACTGTCGGCCGAGGTCGCGCTGTCGGTCCGCGCCACCCATTCCGAGACCGTGCTCGACGAAGTGGATCGACTGCTGGCGCGCGCCGGGGCGGCCCCTGCCGAGCTGGGCCGCATCGTGGTGGGCGCGGGCCCCGGCTCCTTCACGGGGGTACGCATCGCGGCGGCGCTCGCCAAGGGGCTGTGCCACGCCCTGGCCGCTCCGCTCTACGCGTATTCGAGCCTGCGGGCGGTTGCGGCCTCGGTGGGTCCGGGGCCCACCTGCGCCATGTTCGACGCCAGACGAGAGCAGGTCTACGCCGCGGCGTACGCCGACGGCCCGCTCGCCCCGCCCCACAGCGGCCCCCTCGTCGATGGGGTCGATGCGGTACTCGACCGTCTGGAGCCCGTGTCGGAATGGCGGTTCGCGGGCGAGGGCGCCCGGCGGCACCGCGCGCGCATCGCGGAGCGGGGCGGGGAGGTTCTGCCCGCACATCTGGGCGTCCCGAGGGCCGCGGCGCTCATCTGGCTCAGCGAGCAGGATCCCTCGGGCCGCGTGGAGGATGTACCCGGCTGGGAGCCGGCGTACGTGCGCGCTCCTGGCGCCGAACGCGCGGTGGCGCCCCGTGCCTGAGCCGCGCCCCTCGGCCGACGCCGCGCGCTCGTCGGGCGACTCGCCCGTGGCCGATGGGTCGTCCTCGTCGGCCGCCCGCGTCCGGCCCCTGCGCATGGCCGATCTGCCCGAGGTGCTGGCGATCGAGAACGCCTCCTTCGCGACGCCCTGGTCGGCGGAGACGTTCGCCAACCTGCTCGCGCGGCCCAACGCCCACCTCGTCAGCGCGGTGGACGATGCCGACCGGGTCAGGGGGTACGCCGCCGTTTGGTTCGCCGGGCCCGAGGGGGAGCTCGGCGACCTGGCCGTCCACCCCTCCGCCAGGCGGTGCGGGATCGGATCGGCCCTGGTCGCCGCGGTGATCGAGGAGGCGCGGGCGCGCGGGGCCGCCGAGATCTTCTTGGAGGTCAGGGAGAGCAACGAGGCGGCCCAGAAGCTCTATCTCGGTCACGCGTTCGAGATCGTGGGACGGCGTCCGGGGTATTATTCGGGACCGGTTGAGGACGCGCTCGTGATGCGCCGGTTGCTGGCTCGTTGACCGTCTTCGGGACCTCTTCTATGTTCGAGGTTCCTACCCGTCGTACCGCGCCGAGCCGGGACTTCCGGAGCCGTCGCGGCGTCCCCGCGGAGGTGCGGGTCACTCAGTTCGGAGGGGCACATGTCACGCAGTCTCAACAAGGCGACCATCATCGGAAACCTCGGCGCCGATCCCGAGATCCGATCGACGAATTCCGGCACCCGCGTCGCCACTCTTTCCGTGGCCACGAGCCGTCGTTGGACCACCCGGGCGGGCGAGCAGCAGGAGAAGACCGAATGGCACCGGATCGTGTGCTGGGATCGTCTGGCCGAGATCTGCGAGCGGTACTTGAAGAAGGGTGACCGCCTCTACGTCGAGGGCCGGATCGAGTACCGCCAGTGGGAGGGGCAGGACGGGCAAACGCGGTACACGACGGAGATCCGGGCCAACGAGATGATCATGTTAGGGAGCGGGGGCGGACGCGAGTTCTCGGGCGCCCCGGCGGGCGCGGGTTCCGGATCCGACTTCTCGGAATTCTCCGACGAATCGCTGGCCGGCGAGGACGACCTGCCCTTCTAGCGCGCGGCGGAAAGGTTTTTCACAACGGCGCACATTTGTGCGCCGCGTTGCGCCGGTTTACGTTTTGCAGGGGTGGATGGGACGGTCCGAAAGCGCGGCTGGGCGTGGTCCTCTTTCCTTGGCCACGCGCTCGCTCGAGAGCCCGGAAGTTGCAGCACGAGGGCAGGCTCGAGCGCCGGGACGCCGGTGCCGTGATCGGATCTGCTGCGGAGGAGGAGCGCGATGGGCGGGTTTCGGGAGGTGCGGGGCGGGCGCTCGCGAGTCGTACGGAGCGTCGGCGCATTGCTGACGTGGCTGTCCCTGGTCGCGATCGCGCCGACGGCGCGACCGGCGCCCGCGGAAGCGCAGGAACGACCCGAGGTGCCGACCGAGGTGGAGATCCTCGAGTCGGCCCGACAGGGGGCGACCCACGTGGTCAAGCGGGGCGACACCCTCTGGGACTTGGCCGGCTTCTACCTTTCCAACCCGTTCAGCTGGCCGCGGATCTACGAGATCAACACCTCGGTCGTGGAGAATCCTCACTGGATCTATCCCGGTGAGGTCCTCGCGCTTCCCGACGCGGTCGCCGTGGCGGGGCGTGCGCGCGCGCAGCCGGGTGAGGGCGGCGAGGCGTGGGATCCGGCCACCCGGCGCGAGGCCGGGCCCCGCACCGATCTGACGCAGGGCGTGAGCTGGTTCGGCGGCGCGAGCATCTTCGACAAGTCGCCGGAAGCGCGAAACGTCCTCGGCGGCCTCGACGTCGACACCTACAGCGAGCCCGGACTGGTGTCGGCCAACGACTTCTACCGCTCGCCGATGCTGGTCGACCGAGCCGAGTTCGGCGCCTACGGCGTGACGGTCGAGAAGATCGAGGGGAATCCCCTCAACATGCGGCTGCCTCCCTCGGCCCGGCTGCGTGACATCGTCATCATCGAGCTGCACGGGCTGCTGCTCGTGCCGGGTGACCGCCTGCGCGCCATCCGCTGGCAGCCGGGCGTGGACGGGCTCCACATGGCTCGCTCGCTCGCCATGCTC
>JBFIOX010000099.1:0-8470 GCA_041610455.1 Gemmatimonadota bacterium | reverse complement strand
TGCAGACCGAGCGGGACAAGGGTCGCCTGCTCGAGGGTCTCGAGGTGGCGAGCGGGGGTGGCGGGCCGTCGCGGGCCGAGCTGGACAAGCGCATCTCGGCGCTCGAGAAACGCGAGTTCCTGCTCCACAACGTGCACGAGTCCGCGCCTCTCACGTTCCGGACGCGCTGGGCCATGAGCTACCTGCGCGGTCCCCTCACCCGCGACCAGGTCTCCACCCTGATGGCGGGGCGAGGGCCGGACGAGCGGCCCGACGGGGGCGGATCGTCCCCCGCGGCGGAGAAGACGGGGGCGGTGACGGCCGCGTCGGCGGATGGCCAGCCGGCCGCCGCTTCCGCGCCCGCCGGGGCCACCGGTGAGGACGGGTTCGCGCCCACGCCCCCCGCCCTCGCGCCGGACATCGAGCAGGTCTTCCTGCCGCTCGTCCTGGGGCCCACCGGCGCGGCGCTCAAGGCCGAGGAGGAGCTGGGTCCCTCGGTGGAGATCGAATCGCAGTCGATCGTGTACCGGCCGGCCGTGCTCGGGGCCGGGGCGGTGCATTTCCTGCACCGGGCCTCGGGGGCCAAGGATCGTCAGGATGTGGCCCTGGCGGCCCGCCCCTCGGGCGGACGGATCGCGTGGGAAGAGGCCTCGGACCTGGGCCGCTTGCCCGACAGCGCGACCGACGAGGCCCCGTCGGAAGGCCGCTTCGCCGCGCTCCCGGAAGCGATGAACCAGGCGCGCGAGCTGAGCTCGGCCAAGAAGGACCTGGAGGACTACCTGTATCGCTCTCGCCAGATCGGGCTGTTCGAAGCCCCGGGGCTCGACGTCTACTCCAAGCCCGGCGAGTCGGAGGCCGAGTTCCGACTTCGCCTCGCGCACGCGGCGCGCGAGAAGCGCGATCAGGAGGTCGAGAAGCTGCAGGCCCGGTACGGGAAGAAGCTGGAGACGCTCGACGACCGCATCCGGCGCGCCGAGGCCACGCTGGCCCAGCGGCAGTCCCAGGCCGCGGCCAAGAAGCGCGAGACCGTGGTCGCGCTCGGCGAGACCGTGCTGGGTGCCTTCCTGGGGCGGCGCTCCTCGCGCCGGGCTTCCTCCAGCCTGCGGCGCCTGGGGCAGTCCTCTTCGGCGGCGGCCCGCGCGGAGCAGGCCGAGGAGAACGTGGAGGCCCTGCGCGCCGATGCCGCCCAGCTGGAGGCCGAGCTGGCCGAGGAGGTGGCGAAGATCACGGCCGAGTGGGATGCGTCCGCCATCGCGCTCGAAGAGGTCAGCGTGACCCCGCGGCGCACGGACGTGGAGGTCACGCGGCTGGCCGTCGCGTGGCTGCCCCACAGGCGCGTGCACGCCCGCGTGGACGGCGAGTCGCGCGTGGTCGAGGTGCCCGCCTACTGAGTCTGCTCGGCCGCCCCGAGCCGCGGGATGAACATGGGCACGCGTCGCCGATAGGCCTCGTACTCCTCTCCGAACCGGTCGACCAGCTCGCGCTCCTCGAGCCGGGCGATGGCGAGGAGCCCCAGCGCCGTCACGGGGACGACGAGGTACATGGCGAGGAAGTTGGTGAACAGGGCCCACGACACGGTCCCCAGCATGACCGCGACGTACCGCGGATGGCGGATCCGCGCGTACAGTCCCTCGCTGAGCAGCTCGCCGCCGTGGCCGCTCGGGTCCAGCTCCGGCACGCCGGCCAGGACGCGGAACGTGAGCTGCTTGCGGATGCGGCGCTGGATCCAGACGGCGCCCGCGTACAAGGCGACGGCGGGGGCCCACAGCCACGCGTTGGTGCCGTAGTCGACCGCCAGGATCGGACCCCGCATGCGGTACACCAGGTAGCCGACCCCGACGAACATCACGATGAGGAAGGCGAACGTCGTGGCCCGACCGACCGCGCGCCACGCGTCCACGAACGGATGGAGGATGAACCAGTAGAGCAGGGCGGGAGGCAGCGATATCACGGTGAGCAGCGCCATGAAGTAGCGGACCTGGTCGAGCACCCGCATGTCAGGCCCTCGACATCCGGAGGACGATGGGGTCGCCCTCGCTCCCGTGGATGGTCACCACCAGCGAGTCCTCGTCGGGCTGCTCGTACGTGAACCAGGCGGGCGCGTTCGGTGGCGCGTGGTCCGAAGTGCTGCGGAAGGTGGCTTTCCGACCCTCCAGTCGGCTGAGCCGGTACTCGAGCCTCGTCTCCTCCCAGGGCTGCCACCCCGGCCCCACGTGCTTGAAGCGGTAGTAGATGCTCCCATCCTCATCCTGCTCGATGAGCAGCAGCTCGTACATGCGGGCCCGGCCCTCCACCACCAGCCGGAAGAGGCCCGACATGCCGCCGCCGGCCGGTGCGAACCAGCCTTCCTCGATGTCGCCGCCGAAGGCCTCTCCCGTCCAGTGCCCCGCGATCCAGGCGAGGTCGTCGATGGACGGCGAGTGGGAGGATTGGCTCGCGGCCGGGGAGGCCATCCCCAGCGCGAGAACGAAGATCGCGAGGCAGCGGGCGCGGTTCGACATGGTCCGCCTCCGGGTCGAGGGTCGTCGGAATCGCCGGAAAAGGTGTGCGGCGGGGGCGAGGCGCGACAGGCCATTGAGCCGTCCCCGCCCGACCCGCATCTTCGCCGCATGAAGACCGTCCTCTCGTTCGTGATCGTGGCGCTGGCGGGCATCTTCGGGTTGTCCCTCGTGTTCACCGACTGGGTACCGTTGACGCCGGGGCCGGCCCGGATCGCGGTGGGGGCCGCGTTCTATCTGGCGGTCGGATTCGCGCTGGGGCGGCTCAACCTCGCGGGGCGTCCGTTGGGCTGGGGCGTCGCCGCCGCCTGGGGGCTCATCCTGCTCGGGGCGGTCGGCGTCTGGACGTCGCTCACCGATCCCGTCTCGGGCAACTGGACGCTCGCGCTGTTGTTCCTGCTGGGCGCGCCCGCCGCCGGGGTGGCGGGCGCCCTCGCGGGCGCGCGGCTCGCCGCTCCCAGCTCGTCGAAGCGCAAGTTGAGGATGGGGTAGCGCGACCACTCCGCGTAGTCGAAGTGCCACCACTCGAACTCGTACACGCGAAAGCCCTCCGCCTCCATCGCGTGCCGTAGCAGCTCGCGGTGCCAGCGCTGCAGCGCGGTCCCGCCCACGTAATCTGGGTAGGAGCGCTCCGAGAACTCGTCGTACCCCCCCACCATGCGCACCGGCGCCCCGCCGGCCAGCTCGTACAGCGTCAGGTCGACGGCCGCCCCGCGATTGTGCCGCGACCCACGGCTCGGATCGGCCACGAACAGGCGCTGCGACTCGGGCGTCGCGTCGAAGAACATCTTCGTCACGTACCAGGGGCGGTAGGCGTCGTGGATCAGCAGCCCGTAGCCGTAGCGCGCCAGGGCCCGGTGCGCGCGCACGAGCGCCTCGGCGGCCGGCCGCTGCATGAAGGCGTGCGGCTCCTGGTAGAAGGCCGTGCGCATGAAATTGTCCTCGGTAGCGTACCGGATGTCGTAGCGGATGGTCGGATCGAGGTCGGTCAACTCGACGAGGTCGGGCGCGCGAAAGTCTCCCGACTCCGCCGGCGGGCTGGCGGCGAGCGCCCGCGCCCGCAGCTCCTCGACCGGACGAAGCGGCTCGATCGTGAACGTCTCGCCGGACTCGGTCCCGATCTCGCGGCGCGGAAAGCGGATCCCGGCCGCGATCGCGGCGTGGGCGCGTCCCTCCGCATCGCGCTGGAAGATGATGCGCTCGCCGTGGTAGAGCCCCCGGTCGGGAAAGGCGAACGTGTCGGGCGCGATCTCGGCCAGCGGGTCGATCTCGATCCACTCGATGAGCGCGTGCAGGGCGCCGCGATCCTCGTACACGAACAGCACGTTGTGATCCCAGCCGTACTCGCCGAGCAGACCGCGCCAGCGATCCGGGGGCGCCGCCGGGCGGGGCCCGATGTGCCCTTCGATGCGCTCGAGCCGCGTTCCATCGCGCGCGGTCAGGGCCGTGCCGTCGAAGCGGAAGTAGCCCCCGAAGCCGAGCGGATCGTCGATGATGAGCGTGTCGCCCCGCGCCCTCAGGCGGTAGCGGCGCGCCCCGAGCCGCACGTAGGCCTCGCCATCTCCGTACCGCGCCCCGCGGTCGACCAGCGTGAGCTCGAGCGAGCCGTCGGCCGTCGCGTAGCGACCCGGTAGCAGATAAGCCGCGTCGGGTGGGATCGGCTCGGTCGTCTCGGGCTCGGGGAGCGCGTTCCCCGCACGCACCGCCAGCATGGCCCCCAGCGCGTAATCGGTGATGCGGTCCATCACCGTGTTGGCCACGTCCCGCGTGGTCACGGCCACCGCGCCGAGCTTCTCGTCGGGCAGCATGGCGAGCTGCGTGGCGAAGCCGTAGATGGCGCCGCCGTGACCCGCATAGCGGTGACCGTCGAGGGTCCCGAGCCCGAAGCCGATGCCGAAGCCGGTGGTCGCGCCGGGCTCGGCGAACTGGGGCGTCAGCATCTCGCCCAGCGTGGCCTCCGCCACGAGCTGCCCCTCCGTTCCCTGGCCGCCGGCGAACACGGCCGACATGAACTTCGCCAGGTCGGTCACGGGCGCGTACATGCTCCCGGCGGGGGCCATGCCCAGCTCGAAGGTGGGCGCGGCGAACTCGCGGCCGTCGTAGCTCCACATGAGGGCCGCCGCCAGATCGCGCACGAGACGGGGCTCCGGCTCGAAGGCGCTGCGCCGCATCCCGAGCGGCTCGAGCACCGCGCGACGCACGGAGGCGGCGAACGGCTCGCCCCGGGTGCGCTCGAGCACGTAGCCTACCGTGGCGATGCCGGCGTTCGAGTACTTCACGCGGGCCCCCGGCTCGTAGATCAGCGGCGTGCCGTGCAGGCTCGCCACGGTCCGCTCCAGCGAGGGCTCGCTGTCGTCGAAGTAGTGGCCAACCGGGGGCTCGCGCACCACGCCGGCCCGGTGCGCCATGAGCTGCCGCAGCGTGGGGGCTTCGCTCGGCGGCGGAGCACCGTCGAGGCGTCCGCCCAGGGCGAACTCGGGGATGTAGGCGGTGATGGGCACGTCGAGATCGAGCTCGCCGCGCTCCACCCCCTGCATCACCGCGAGATCGGTGAACAGCTTCGACACCGAGCCGACACGGTAGATCGTCGCGGCGGTCGCCGGTACGCCGTTCTCGCGGTCGGCGTACCCGAACCCGGCCGCCCACACCGTCTCCTGGTCGTCGACCAGCGCGATCGACACGGCCGGGAGTCGCTTGTCACGCATCTCGTGCTCGATGAAGGTCGCCAGCTTTTCCGCCAAGGGGGCGTAGTCGGCGCGCGGCCCGATGCGCTCGGGCCCCCGGTCCGATCCCTCGCCGCAGCCCGCGAGGCACGCCGCCAGGACGAGCGGTGCGGTGCGCCGGGCCCGGCGTCTCCGCGTCTCAGACACCGCCCCGGCTCGCCGAGCCGAGGTAGACCGTCCCGAGGGTGCGCGGCACCCCCGGCACGTGAAAGCGTTCCAACGTGGAGATGCGGAAACCGGCGCCTTCGATCTCATCGTCGATCTTCCGATTCAGGTTGCACCCGCAGGCCACGAGGTTCTGGAGCGGGTTGAGGGCGTTCTGGAGGCGGGAGGCGACCGGCCCGTCCGCGAGTCCGTGCTCGAGAAAGAGGAACTCTCCCTCGGGTCGCAGCACCCGGCCCAGCTCGCGCAGCGCCGCGCGCAGCCGCGCGATCGAGCACAGGGTCCAGGTGCTCACCACCGTGTCGAAGTGTTCGTCGGGGAAGGGAAGACGATCGGCCGCATCGCGCTTGAGCCGCTCCACCGGGAAGGGGGCCGCCGCGATGCGCCGACGGACCCGGGCCTGGAGCACCGAGGCGGAATCGAGACCCACCAAGCGCTCCACCTCCGGGGGGTAGCAGAGCAGGTTGAGGCCGGTCCCGAACCCGATCTCGAGCACCTGCCCCCGCGCCCCGCCGAGCGCTTGCTGGCGATAGCGCCGGTGGAGCGCGCTTCCCAGTCCGCTCTCCATCATGAGGGGAAAGATGTGATCGGCGTAAACGCCCATGCGTCGGTCGCCTCTTCGAACTCTGCCTCGTCGAGCCGGGGTCGGGTCCTCACGCGCGAGCGGCGCGGGAGCCCGGCGGCCCGGTCCGCACGACGCAAGATAGGTTTCGGCCCGGCTCGGGAAACGGGCGAAACCGCGCCGTGCGGAGCGGCGTACGACTCCGGGAGCGCCCACCGCGGGGGAGCGCATGCGACCTTACAGGCACAAGACCCTCCTCGTGGCGGCCCTCGTGGCCGTGGGGAGCGGTGCAGACGTGACCTCCGGGCACGCCTGGCAGGCGCGCGGCGACCCCGCCCCCGCGGGCGACACCCTCGCGCCCCGATCCCCTCCGTCGGATGCCTACGCCGATGCCGCCGTGCGCGCCCTCATCGAGCGAGCCCGGGCCGAGCGCCTCGCGCGCGCGAGAGGCCTGACGAGCTTCGAGGTGACGTTTCGCGAGCGGATCTACGCCGGGCTGGGCGGCCGCTTCGTGCGGCGGGAGCGCGCCATGTTCCATCAGGAGCGCGCGGCCCGCGTGTTCTGGGGAGCCGAGGAGGACCGGGTGGTGCGCTGGCTGGGCGTCCGCCGCGGCGTGCCGATCGCGGGGATCGCGGTCGACTTCGCGGACGAGCCCCGCGACGACGACGCGTTCGACCTGGACTTCGAGTTCCTCGATCCGACCGAGGAGCGGGTGTTCCTGGGGTCCGACTGGGCGCTGCACCCGCTCGCCGACACGGCCGTCTACCACTACCGCTACCGGTCGGGCGACACCTTGCGCATCCGGTTCGCGGGCGCGGAGCGGACCGTGACCCTCGTCGAGGCGATCGTGGAGCCGCGCGAGGCCCGTTTCGACCGCATCGTGGGGTCGCTGTGGTTCGATGCGGCCGAGGGACTCCTGGCCCGGGCGGCCTACCGCCCGGCCATCGACTTCGACTTCGATCGCGAGGAGCCCGACGACGCGGACGAGGTGCCGGGGTTCGTGAAGCCGATCCGGGCCTCGGTCGACTTCATCACCGTGGACTACGGTCTCCAGGAGCTCCGCTGGTGGCTGCCCAACCGCATGGCCTTCGACGGCCTGGCCTCGATCGGCGGGCTCGCCACCATCCCGATCCGCTTCGAGTGGACCTTCGAGGACTACGTGGTCGACCGGCCGCACGCCCTCGATCCGGGCGAGGCCCTGCCCGCCGGCTGGACGCGCTGGATCGAAGAGCCGGATGAGGAGGACGAAACGCTCGCCCCCGGCGACTCGCTGGCGGCATCGCCCGGCCTGCCGCCCGACTCCGTCGCGCCGCCCGACTCTGTAGCGCCCGACTCCGTGCCGCCCGACTCCGTGGCGCCGCCGCGCCGGGTCGTCGTGATCGTGCCCCCGCGCGACAGCCTCCTGTCGGCGCCCGAGCTGCCCCTGCCCCTCTTCTCGGCCCGCGTCGATGCGTTCGAGGCCGAAGAGGTGGACCAGCTGAAGGCGCGGCTCGGCTCGCTCCGGGTCCCCGCGCTCGAGCTGGCCGGTCCGCGGCTCGCTTGGGGGCTGTGGCCCGGGCGGGTGCGGTTCAACCGCGTCGAGGGGGTGGCCCCGAGCGCCGAGCTGCGCTGGCCCACCGGGAAGCGCTCCGACCTCACGCTCGTCCCCCGCATCGGCATCCCCGAGTGGGAGCCGGGACTCGAAGTGCGGTGGGAGCGGCGCTCGATCAAGGCCGCCTACGGAGTCGGGGCGTATCGCCGCCTCACGGATCTCGGGGATTGGGGGCGGCCGCTCGGCTTCGGGAACACGGTCAACAGCCTCCTCACCGGGTACGACGACGGTCTCTATTTCCGCGAGACGGGTCTCGAGCTGTTCGGGAGCTGGTCGGGCGCGCGCACCCGGTGGGAGGGGAGCCTGTTCGCCGAGCGCCACCAGGTCGCCCCCAAGCGGACCGACGCGTCGCTGCCCCACTGGGTGGGGGACCGGGTGTTCCCCGACAACGTGGCGGCCGAGCGCGGGGAGATCGCGGGCGTGGCGAGCCGGCTGCGCTGGTTCAGCGGGGTGGATCCGGGAGACCCGGTGCTCGCCGGGACCATCTGGGGGGAGGCGGCGGCCGGCGACTTCGACTTCGTCCGCGCCGCGCTGTCGGGGGCCTTCACCGTGCCGTTGGGGCGTTGGAGCGTGGCGCTCGAGGGCGGGGCCGGAACGGTGCTCGGGAACCCGCCCGCGCAGCGGCTGTTCCATCTCGGGGGGCCGTACACTCTGCGCGCCTTCGAGCCGGGCGCCATAGCCGGCGAGGCCTTTTGGCTGGCCCGGGCGGAGTTGGGCCACGGGTTCCGGGCCGGGCCACCCGAGGCGGGCATCGGAGGCAGCGCGCTGCGCATCACCGCGTTCGGAGACGCGGCGTGGGCCGGCCCGCGCGACGACTTCGGAACCGAGGGTTGGCGCGCGAGCGTGGGGGCCGGGGTGTCGTTTCTGGATGGGCTGTTCCGCGTCGACATGGCGCGCGGCGTCCGCGGCGGCGACGCGTGGCGCCTGCACATCTACGCCGACGCGCTCATGTGAC
>JBFIOX010000098.1:0-8679 GCA_041610455.1 Gemmatimonadota bacterium | reverse complement strand
GGCTCGGCCTGCATCCGGGGCAACGTGTCGAAGGGCATCGGCGTGTACCGCAGCACCGACGGGGGGGCGTCGTGGACGCACGTGGGGCTCCCCAACGCAGGCCAGATCGGCCGCATCGAGGTGCACCCCGGCAATCCCGACGTCGCCTTCGTGGCCGCGCTGGGAGACCCCTTCGGCCCCAATCCGGACCGCGGCGTGTACCGCACGCGCGACGGCGGCGCCACCTGGGACCGGGTCCTCTTCGTCTCCGACTCCACGGGGTTCGTCGACCTGGCGCTCAACCCGAGGAACCCGCGCGTCGTCTACGCGGCCGCGTGGCGGGCCGAGCGCAAGCCCTGGACGGCCATTTCGGGGGCCGAAGAGGGGGGCGTGTTCCGCTCGAACGACGGCGGCGACACCTGGAAGCGGCTCGAGGGCGGTCTCCCCACGGGGCTGGTGGGCAAGGCGGCCGTGACGGTGTCGCGGGCCAACCCATCGCGCGTCTGGGTGCTCATCGAGGCGCCCGACGGACGGGGCGGCGTGTACCGGTCGGACGACGGCGGCGACAGCTGGAGCCACGTCAACCGGGACCGCTCGCTGCAGCAGCGCGCCTGGTACTACACCCACATCTACGCCGATCCGGTGGATGAGAACACGGTTTACGCGCTCAACACCGGGTACATGAAGTCCATCGACGGCGGGCGGACGTGGCAATCCTACAGAGTGCCGCACGGCGACGTCCACGACCTGTGGGTCAACTACGACGACCCGGCCAAGCAGGTCGTGGCCAACGACGGGGGCGGTCAGGTCACCCTCACCGGGGCCGAGAGCTGGTCGACCTACTACAATCAGGAGACGGCGGAGTTCTACCGCGTCTTCGTGGACGATCAGTTCCCCTACCGCGTGTACGGCTCGCAGCAGGACAACTCCACGATCATGGTGCCGAGCCGGAACATGCCCTCGGTGCAGCCGGCCCAGCACTGGGCCGCGGTGGGTGGGTGCGAGAGCGGTCACATCGCGATCGATCCGCGGAATCCGAACGTGACCTACGCCGGCTGCTACGGCGGGAACATCGATCGGGTCGATCGCGCCACCGGAGACGAACGGCAGATCCTGCTCTACCCGCAGCTCCAGCTGGGGCAGGCGCCCAAGACGTTGCGGTACCGCTTCCAGTGGAACGCCCCCATCCGCATCTCGCCGCACGACCCGGACGTGATCTATCACGCGTCGCAGTTCGTCCACCGCACGCGCGACGCCGGGTACTCGTGGGAGACGATCAGCCCCGACCTGACCCGCAACGACACGACGAAGCAGAACTTCGCGGGCGGGCGCATCACGTGGGACAACACGGGAGTCGAGGTATACGGCACCGTGTTCGCCTTCGAGGAGTCGCCGCACGAGGCGGGCGTGCTGTGGGCCGGCTCGGACGACGGGCTGGTGCACGTGTCGCGCGACGGCGGGGCCAATTGGCAGAACGTCACCCCGCCGGGGCTGCCCCCGTTCTCGACCGTCAACGTGATCGACCTCTCGGCGCACGCGCCCGGGCGGGCCCACGTCACCGCCTACCGTTACCGGATGGCCGACTACGGCTCGTACGCGTTCCGCACCGACGATTACGGCCGCACGTGGACGCGCCTCGGTACCCAGGGGATTCGACCCGGCCACTTCATGCGGGTGGTGCGCGAGGATCCCGTGCGTCAGGGGCTGCTGTTCGCGGGCACGGAGCAGGGCCTCTACGTGAGCTTCGACGCCGGGGCCACCTGGCAGCGCTTCCAGCGCGATATGCCCGTCACGCCGATCACCGACATGCGGGTGCACCAGGGCGACCTGGTGTTGGCCACGCAGGGCCGGTCCTTCTGGATTCTGGACGACATCTCGCCGCTCCGGCAGATGTCGACCGCCACGGCGAGCGCGGCCATGCACCTGTACGCGCCGCGCGACGCGGTGCGGGCCCAGAACGTGTTCCCCAACGGCGCCTCGATCTACTTCGCGCTGGGGAGCGACCCCGAGGAGGCGGTGAATCTCGAGATCCTCGACGCGGGTGGGCGCGTCGTGCGCGTCTACTCGAGCAAGCCGGATGCCTGGGATGCGGACCGGAAGTCGGCCATCGGGCGGGAGTCCGACTGGTCGCCCGACCGGCTCGAGGCGCGGGCCGGACTCAACCGGATGGTGTGGAATCTCCAGGAAGAGGGGCCCGATCTGGTCGAGGGAGCGCGGATCTGGGGATTCACGGGCCGCGTGCCGGCGGTGCCCGGCGCGTACCGGGTCCGGCTCTCGATGGGGGACGCGACGCAGACCCGGGACCTCCAGGTGGCGATCGATCCGCGCGTCGAGGGCACCGTCACCGCCGATGACCTGCAGGCGCAGTACGACCTGATGGTCCGGGTTCGGGACATGCTCCAGGCCTCCCACGACGCGGTGCGCGACATCCGCTCGGTGCGCACGCAGATGAAGGACGTGGCCGCCAACGCAGAGAAGGCGGGGTACGGGGACGCCTTCGTGGGCATGGCGGGTGAGACGGGCAAGAAGCTCACCGAGGTGGAGGAGGCGCTCTTCCAGACCAGGAACGAGAGCGGGCAGGACCCGCTCAACTTCCCACCCATGCTCGACAACCAGATCGCGGCGCTGTACGGCTACATCCTGTCGACCTACGATCGGCCGAACGCCGGGGCCGCGGAGCGGGCGGGCGACCTGGCCGCCGAGCTGGATGTGCAGCTCCGGGCGCTGCAGACGATCCTCGAGACCGACGTGGCCGACTTCAACGCCAAGCTACGGGAGGCGGGCGTGCCCGGCGTGGTGGTGCGCATGCCGGCGCGGGCGACGAGCTGAGGCAGGGGCACTAGCGCGGAGGGGGCGCGCGCCCCGGCCCACCCCCTCCGCACCTCACCTGCGCTTCGACGATCGCGCGGGCGCCGGCACCGGAGCCCCGCTCAGCCTTCGCGGTCCTTCATGCGGGCCAGATCCCGGTCCTCGAACGCGTCGCGGAGCTTCTTCACCTGGTCCATCGACACGTCGTCGCCCTCCAACCGCACCATGAAGCGCTCGGCCACGAAGAACGCCACCTCGGCCGATCCGGTGTTCTCGCCGCCGTACGAGCTGAACTTCTCGTAGGCCGGATAGTCCTTGTACCGGGTGGTGCGCTCCCAGCCGCTGTCGTCCTCGCGATCGATGCGGACGTTCATCCACGATGCGAGGCCCATGAGGGCGGGCCCCGCCACCGCTCCGAGGTCGAGGATCTCGACGTCGATCGTCCCGTTTCCGGCCTGGTAGGTGGCGGTGGCGGTCGAGATGTCCATGCCCATGGCTCCCTGCGTGGCGCCCTCCCGCGCGGTGCGCTCGAGCCCGCCCAGGCGCTCGGGGAGGAGGCGCTGCAGCTCGCGGAAGTCGACCGGCCGCTCGACCCGGGCGCCCTGCGTCATGCCGCTCATCGCATCGCGCATGGCGGCCGCGGCGTCGCCCATGCCTTCGGCCGCCTCGTTCAGGTCGTCGCGCGCTTGCTCGAACTCCGCGTCGGCCTGGTCTCCGCCCCCGCAGCCGAGCGCCAGGAGACCGGCGATCAACGCGGCGGACGGGGCCGCCGAGAGACGGGCGAAACGGGGGTGAGTCCGAACGGCTCGCTGTTGCATGGAAACCTCCCGGGAGGGGTGCCGCCGAAGCGCGGCGTCGCGTCGCGTTGACGCTAGACGGGGGCGGCTGGCCCCGTCAAGCGGGCCGTCGGGCCCTGGCGCGCCACCCCTGGGTGGTGTCGGGGCCGTCGGGCCCAGACGCACCACCCGCGGGGGGTGTCAGGGGCGTCGGACCCCGGCACGCTGCCCCGGCGGGTGTCAGGGACCGCGGGGGACGCGCGTTGCCTCGATGACGCCGGGTCGCCGTGAGCGGAGGCGCCGGCCCCAAGCGAGCGGAGGCAGAACGTGCCGAACACCGGGAGGGCGACCATCCGTCGGGACGCCAGCGGTCCGCGCCGGTCCGCCCGCGTCGGGCTGCTCGCGGCCCTCGCCGTGGCGGGCTGCAACGTCGAGCCGATCGGTCCGATCTGCACGGCCATCGCGGTGTTCGGGATCAACCTCGAGGTCCGCGGGGCCGGCGGTGCCCCCGCCGCGCAGGGTGCCATCGGCGTCGCGCGCGAGGGAGCGTTCGTGGATACGCTGCTCGTGCTGGACGAGCTCCGCATGGCCGGAGCGGTCGAGCGGGCCGGCACCTACGAGCTCGAGGTCTCGAAGCCGGGGCACGAGACCTGGTCGGCCACCAACGTCACGGTGACCGAGGATGAGTGCCACGTGATCCCGGTGCAACTCGACGTGAATCTGATCCCGACGCCCTGACCCCGCGGAGGGGCGTCAGGTGCAAATAAACGGGGCTTTCTAGCTTTTGGGGCGGCCGTCGCGAACCCTACGCGCTCCGCGGAATCGAGACTCCGCGCGCGGCGGTCGCCCGCTTCCTGCTCGCGTCTCCCCGGGCTTCAGGCCTCCGCTTCCAGATTCAGGCCCCCCCCTCGAGCGCGCGGGACATCTCGCGCGCCAGGGCCTTGCCCTCCGTCTCGTCGACCCACGCGAGCAGCGCCAGCCCCACGACGAAGAATACGGCGATCGAGGCCAGCGCCCAGCGGTGGCTCTCGGTGGCTCCCAGGACGACTCCGTACGAGAGCGGGCCCAGCACCGAGGCCAGCTTGCCCGAGAACGCGTAGAAGCCGAACAGCTCGCCCTGCTTGCTCTTGGGGATGAACGAGCCCAGGAGCGCGCGGCTGGCCGCCTGGTTGGGTCCGACCATGAGGCCCAGCAGGATGGCGGCGGCCCAGAACCATGTCCGGTCGCGCGCCACGAAGGCCAGCAAGGTGGTCGCGAGGAGCACGACGAGGGTGATGGCGATCGTCCGCTTCCCCCCGATGTGGTCGTTGACGAACCCGAACGCGATCGCGCTTCCCCCGGCGGCCACGTTCACCACGATCCCCATCACGAGCACCTCGCTCGTGTCCATGCCGAACACCGCGCCGGCGTAGATGGCGGCCATCGCGAACACCGTCACGAGCCCGTCGTTGTAGACCAGCCGGGCCAGCAGCAGCTTGGCGGCCTCCCGGTACTCCCGTAGGTGGCCGGCCGTCTGGCGCACCCGCGCGAACCCCCGCCGCACGTGCTCCCCGAGGGGAGCCGACCGGCGAGCCTGGCGCTCGCGCAGGAAGAGGAAGGTGGGGATCGAGAAGACGAGGAACCAGCCGGCCGCCAGCAGGTTGGTGGCCCGCACGTGAACGTCGCCCTCCTCGGGCAGCCACCCCGTGACCATGCCGAGCGCGAGCGCGAGCCCGATGAGCCCCCCGAAATAGCCGAGCCCCCACCCCAGGCCGGAGACGCGTCCGATGTTCTCGCTCGTCGAGATCTCGGGCAGGAAGGCGTTGTAGAGCGACTGGGTGATCTCGTACGCCACGTTGGCGAAGATGAAGAGGGCGGCCGCCAGCCACGCGTCCCCCGGCCGCATCCAGAAGAGCGATGCGGTGAGCCCCACGCAGGCCAGGGTGGCCACGAAAAGAAAGTGCTTCTTGCGGCCTCCGTAGTCGGCCATGGCGCCCAGCACCGGCATGACGAACGCGACCGCGAGAGCCGAGACCTGCACGGCCCGCGTCCACCAGATGGCCCCCTGCAGCGGGTCGGGGGCGATCCGCTCGGCGAAGTACTTCGAGAAGATGAACGTCACGATGAGCGTGGTGAACGCGGAGTTGGCGAAGTCGTACATCGCCCACGACACGATCTCGCGGCGTCTCGCCGGCGTCTCCGGTTGAGCGTTCAGAGGCCCTCTCCCGATCATCGCCCTGCTCGGGGCGGTCCGCGCCCCGCACGGTACCAGGGGCCGCACCCCTCGCGCGACCCGGGAGATGGAAGCGCCCGGGACGAGGGCACGCCCGGTGCAGTGCAGCGGCGGTCTCGGGCCGGTCCGCCGCGGCGCCGGCGGCACGCCGAGGCTCGGCGGCCGGCGGGCTGCGGACACACCGCCGGCGACGGCGAGCGAGGCCGGGGGCGGTCCGGTGCGCGGCGCCCGGGGAACGGATGGGTCGACGGAGCGGGGGAGGCGCGGTGCAGGGACGACGCCCGGCAACTGCTTGTCACAGCGGCGGTTTCACGCTGGTGGAGCTCATGGCGGTGCTCGCGCTCATCTCCGTGCTGCTCACCATCGGGATCAGCTCCGTGCGGACGGGCGCGCAAGCCAGCCGCATCAAGGCCGCGATCGCCGACATCCTCCAGATCCAGACGGCCATCGACGAGTTCGCCATGCGCCGCAACCGGTTGCCGGATTCCCTCGTCGAGGTCCGCGCTGGCGATATGCGAGACCCCTGGGGGAATGCGTACGTGTACTTCCCGTTCAGGGGCGACTATAGCGCCTTCGCGAGGAAGGATCGGTTTCTCGTCCCCATCAACACCCTGTACGACCTCTACAGCGCCGGGGCGGATGGGCGGTCGAACCGCCCCCTCACGAGTCCGGTCAGCCTCGACGACATCATACGCGCCAACGACGGCGCGTACGTCGGCCTGGCCCGGGCGTTCTGACGATGCCCATGCGCCTCGAGAACGGGTTCATCCGATCGGCCGTGGCCCGCCGCATCTTCGGCCTCTTCGTGTTCTGCGCCCTCATCCCGACGGCGGGCTCGCTCTGGGTCACGCACCGGCAGGCCAGCCAGCGCGAGGATGAGAACCGCCGCGAGCGCCTCCGTCAGGAGAGCAAGCTCGCCGCCGAGCAGGTGCTGGAGCGGATCCGGCTCATCGGGGCCGAGTTCGCCCGCACCGTGGACCGGATCGGGCGGGCCGAGCCCGCGGAATGGGTGGCGGCGGCCGACTCGGCCAACGCCCGCCTCACTGGGCTGGCCCTCGAGGCCGAGCTGGGGCGGCCGACGGTCCTGTTCGGCCGTCCCGCCGATCCGCCGCCGCTCGATGACCGCATGCGCCAGCGGCTCGAGGAGGGGGGGACCGTGCTGGCGACCGTCGAGTCCGAGGGGAGCGCGGCCGAGGTCGTGCTCCTCCGCGCGGCCGAGACGGGCGGTCAACGCGTGCTCGCGTGGGGCTCGCTGGACATCGGACGGATCGCCCGCGAGACGTCGAGCCTGTACGAGTCGATCGAAGCCTGCCTGGTCGACGAGCGCCGGCGCCGGCTGTTCTGCGATCTCGAGATCCCCGACGAGCTCATCCCCGGCTCGGTCGACCTGCGCACCAACGCGAGTCAGGCCTATCTCGAGTGGGACACGGAGGCGGGGAGGTACCTGGCGGCGTGGGCCATTGTCTTCATCACGCCCGACTTCTCCGCCCCCTCGTGGCTCATGGTCACGGGGGAGCCCGAGCGGATGCCGCAGGCGCAGCTCGCCGATCTCCGGCGCACCACGCTCTACGCCATGGCGGTGGCCTTCGTGACGGTGATCCTCGTGAGCTCGATGCAGATCCGCCGCAGCCTGGAGCCGCTCGAGCGCCTGCACGACGGGACGCGCCGGGTGGCGGACGGAAACCTCTACACGCAGGTCGACGTGCGATCGGGCGATGAGTTCGAGGACCTGGCGGACTCCTTCAACGAGATGGTCCGCAAGATCCAGGGCCAGTTCAAGATGCTGGGCTCCATCCGGGAGATCGACCGGGCCGTCCTGTCCCGGCCCGAGCTGGACGAGGTGGCGCGAACGGCGCTGGCAGAGGTCCTGGATCTCGTGGACGGTCAGGTGGCGGCCCTGTTGGTGCCGCGTGAGGGCAGCACCCGATACGCGATCGGGCTCAGCTTGGCGCGCGGCCAGGGGTCCCCCGCGGTGTTCGACCCGGTCGACCTGGGCCGGGGCGGCGGGCGATTCTTCGACGGGGGCGAGTTGAGCGCCTGGTCGAAGGAGCGCGTGCCCCGCTTCCTGGCCCCCATCGTCCCCATCCCGGAGACGGGGCAGGTCGTGGCCATCGGGCTCGAGGGACGCGCCGGCGCCCTCGGAATGCTCCTGGCCGGGTTCGAAGAGCAGCCCGCGCTGGACCAGGTGGCGGCGCCGCTGTCACAGCTCGCCGACCAGCTCGGCGTCGCGCTCGCCAACGTCAACCTCGTGAGCCAGCTCGATCGGCTGAGCCTGGGAGCCCTGCGCGCCCTGGCCCGGACGATCGACGCCAACTCGCACTGGACGGCAGGTCACTCCGAGCGCGTCACGCGGCTGGCGCAGTCGTTGGCCACCGAGCTCGGACTCCCGGACGAAGACGTCGAGCGGCTGTATCGGGGCGGACTGCTGCACGACATCGGCAAGCTCGGCGTGCACGAGGACATCCTCGACGCCCCCGACAAGCCCACGGCGGAGCAGTGGGAGAAGATCCGCCGGCATCCCGAGATCGGGGCCCGCATCCTGGCGCCGATCGAGGCCTTCGAAGACATCGTGCCCATCGTCCTGTGCCACCACGAGAAGTGGAACGGCGAGGGCTACCCGCGGGGGCTCGCGGGCGACGACATCCCGCTCCTGGCGCGCGTCCTGGCCGTCGCGGACGTGTACGACGCGCTCACGTCCGATCGGCCCTATCGGCCCGCGTTCTCGCGCGAAGAGGCGGTGGCGTCGATCGCGCGGGATTCGGGCACCCACTTCGACCCCGCGGTCGCGGCGGCCCTCCCGGCGGCGCTCGAGCGGCTCGACAGGCAGCCGGCGACCGGTGAGACGGCCGCGGCGGCGGTGGGGCAATAGGAGATCCGATCATGGGAACGCGCGCGGCAGTCGTG
>JBFIOX010000097.1:0-8705 GCA_041610455.1 Gemmatimonadota bacterium | reverse complement strand
GAGCTCGAGCTTGAGGAAGAGCTCGGCATCCGGTGGGAATTCGTCGCGCCCCGGACCGGGCGTCCACCGCCGGACGGGTGTGCGCTCGATCCAACCGGAGAGGCGGGTGAGGGCCTCCTTGATGCGCTCCGGGCTGGGCGGGACGGACATCGATCCTCGCGGTGACGGGGGCCGTGGCGCTCGAATTCTCGTCTCCACACTGCGCCCTCCGCCGCAGGGGCGCCACGGACCCGCCGGCGGGCCGGGAGGCCCCGGGGCCCACGGGGGCGGCCGCGGTCCGCCCGGCCACCGAAGAGGCGGGCCGCGTCGCGGCTACCGGGGGGGCCGGCTCAGTCCGTCGAGCGCCCGATCCACCTGCTTCTTGGCGGAGGCCGTGATCCCTCCCCGCTCGTACTCCTGGATCACCATGCGCTCCATCCGCCCGACGAGCGTATCGATGCCCGATCCTCGACCCGCGCCCAGGGCATCGCTGCCGCTCGATCCGAACAGGTTGATCCAGTGCTCGGTGCGGCGACCCACCTCGAGCAGCTTGTAGAAGTTCTGGCCCGGGTGGGGTCCCACCCCCAGCAGGTCCAAGACGACCACTCCGATCGAAATCGGCATCATCACCACGTCGCGGATGCCGTCGACGAACAGCTTGAGCTGGAAGGCGAGCGCGTCCCGCAGGAGCGTCCAGCGGGAGGGCACCGGCTCCGGTTCGTCGGGGCCGCCACGCGGCGTCCCCCCGTCCGAAAGCACCCGGGATCCCTCGTGAGCCCTTCGCACCATATCTTTCGTGTCTCCTTTGTCAGTCGGTTCTAGCGGTAACGGTTCAACCCGGTGGCGACGCATCGAAGTCCCGGGCCGGGCCCGCCCGCCCTCGCGGGCCGGGGCGGTCCTGAGGACTACGCTTCTCGGTGTGTCGGAGATTCGCGAGCCACCTCACACGCTGAGGAGGTGCCGAAAGTGAGACGATCGACCCTTTTCCTGACGGGCGCGCTGGGGCTGTCCGCGGTGGTCGGCTGCGCGCGCACCGAAGAGTCCGCCGCGGAGTCGCAGGACCATGCGCACCCCGAGGCTTCGGCCGATGGCGGCGTTCCCCTGTACGACAATCTCGGGTCGCACGGCCGACAGATCACGACCTCGTCGGCCGAGGCCCAACGCTACTTCGATCAAGGGCTGCGGCTGGAATACGCCTTCAATCACGCCGAGGCGATTCGCTCCTACCAGGCGGCGCTGGAGCACGATCCGAACTGCGCCATGTGCTGGTGGGGGATCGCGCTGGCGTCGGGACCGAACATCAACGGCGGCATGGATGCCGAGAGCGGTCGCCGGGCTTACGAGGCCATCGGCCGGGCCCGCCAGCTGGCTCCTGGGGATGGGGTCCACAGATCGCTCATCGAGGCCTTGGCCACGCGTTACGGGGCCGACCCCGAGGCCGACCGGGCCAAGCTCGACTCGGCTTTCGCCGTCGCCATGGCGGGGGTGGCCCGGAGGTTCCCGCAGGATGACGACGTGCTGACGCTCCACGCCGCGGCACTCATGAACCTCCGTCCCTGGGACTACTGGAGCGGGGAGTACGAACAGCGGCGACCCAACCCCGGGACCGAAACGATCGTCGCCACGCTCGAGCGGGCGCTCCAGATCGACGCCAACAACCCCGGCGCGTGCCACTACTACATACACGCGGTCGAGGCGGCCTTCCCCAAGAAGGCCGAGCCGTGTGCCGACCGCCTCGCGGAGTTGATGCCGGGGGCCGGCCACATCGTGCACATGCCGGCCCACATCTACATCCGGGTCGGCCGGTGGGCGGACGCGGTCGCGGCCAACGAGCACGCCGTGCATTCCGATGAGACCTACATCGCCGACCAGAGTCCCACCGGGGTCTACCCATCGGCGTACTATCCGCACAACTATCATTTCATGGCGTTCGCGGCGACGATGGCGGGGATGAGCGCCAAGGCCTTCGAGGCGGCCGAGATCGTGGCTCCGAAGGTCCCGAAGGAGATCGCCATGGCGGTCCCGTTCATCCAGAACGCGGTCGTCTTCCCCCACCTGACCGGCGTCACCTTCGGTCGCTGGGATCGAGTGCTCGAGCTTCCGATGCCCGATCCCGACCTCCACGTGGCCACCAGCCTCGTCTGGTACGCGCGAGGGGTGGCGCACGCGGCCAAGGGCGACCTCGAATCCGCCAAGTCCGACCTCGACCGCCTCACGGCCGTGGTCCAGCGGGCCGATCCCGAGGGGGCCAACGCGGTCATGGACATCGCGCGGCACGCGCTCATGGGCGAGATCGCTCTCCGCTCGGGGAAAGCCGCCGAGGCGACCCTGCACTTCGGGGTGGCGGCCGAGCGCGAGGACGGGATGACGTACGAGGAGCCGCCCTTGTGGTACTACCCGATCCGCCACTCCTTGGGCGTCGCGCTGCTCGCCGAGGGCAAGGGCGCTCAGGCGGAGCGGGCCTACCGCGAAGACCTGGCCCGCTTTCCGCAGAGCGGCTGGGCCCTGTACGGGCTCGCCAAGTCGCTGGAGGCCCAGGGCAAGGATGCGACCGCCGCCTGGGCTGCCTTCCGCGAGGCGTGGAAGGACGCGGACGTGGAGCTGACCGCCTCCAGGTTCTAGCCCCGCACCGTCCCTCCCGACCGAGAGCGGCGGGCGGGCGCGTTCGACCCGGTGGGGGCGCGCGGGCGCGCGCCCCGTCGGTTCGGTGGAGGGGGAGCCGGGCGGCTCCCCCTTCGCGCGCCCAGGCCCGGCGTCAACAGCCGCGCGTCGGGTACCACAGCCAGGAGCCGCGCTCCGGGTCACGCCAGCGGATCCAGCCCTCCCGCTCCCGACCGGCCCAGGTCTCCCCCATGCACCCGATGTAGAACCGCCCGGGCTTCGACACTCGCGCGCGCGCCCAGTCGCCCTGGATCTCGAGCAGCTCCACTTCGTCATCCCCCTCGATCCAGTCGAGCCGCGCGTGCTCGGTCCCGGGCCCCGCCCGCAGCGCGTGCCGCGCCTCGTCCCGGAACGAGAGCGGCGGCGCGCCGGACCCCAGGAACACGTCCTCCCACAGCATCAACGAGAGCACCGCCTCGTCCAGGTCGAGCAGGCAGCGGTGCGTCCACACGAGACCGTGCGAGGCCGCGCGAGGGATCGGTCCGATGTCGACCCACACCTCGATCCAGCCGTCCGCGCGCGCGGCGGTCACGATGAAGTTCGACTCCTCGTACTCGGTCCAGACCATGCCGCGGTAGGTGAGCGGGCGGGGCGGCTCCCCGCCACCGGTCACCCACCAGCCCCGGCGGAGCCAGGCGATCGGCTCGGCCTGCCCGGGGCGGGCGTAGAAGGGGACCGTGGCGGCCGCCAGCCAATCCCACGGACCCGCGGCGAGGTCGAGGTAGCCGACCCCCACGGTCCGGTCCTCGGACCCGTGGGCCGCGCCCCAGTAGCCATCGGGGCGTGCGGTCGTGTCCGGCGGGACCTCGACGCCGAGCGCCGCCAGACGCTCGGACGATCGACGCGCGGCACACGCCTCCTCCTGTGCCCCGAGCGAGACCGGCCAAACGGCGACGCCGATCCACAGGGCCGTTTGAACCGCCGTCCTCATGGTCGCTCCTCCTGTCCGGTGCCCCGGTCGTTCTCCTCCCTGTTACCGCCGCGCGGGGCCCGCGGTCCCGTTCGGTCACCGACGAAGCGAGGGTCACCGAGGCCGAGGCCCGTCCCGCGGGGTAGGCGTCGACTCCCCGTCCGAATAAACTCCCATCCACCGTGTACCTCTCCGAAAGCGGCGCGCTACGGTGAGCCACCCTACATACGATGGGGGCCCTGGTTGAACGGCCCGGAGCCGACCGATCGGGCGCTCGTACTCCGCGCGCAGAATGGGGAACGTGCAGCCTTCGGCGAGTTGGTGACGCGGTACATGGAGCGGGCTTATTACGCGGCGTTGGGTCTGGTGGGGGTACACGAGGATGCGCTCGACCTCTCGCAGGAGGCGTTCGCGCGCGCCTTTCGCGCCCGCGGCCGCATCGACCCCGACCGACCGTTCTTCCCGTGGCTCTACCAGATCATTCGGCGCCTCTGCTTCAATCACACCCGAGACCGACGATCGCACCGTCAGAAGCTCGAGCGGGCGGGGTCCTGGCTCGCGGACACGACCATGGGTCGCGAGGCGGCGAGCCCGGAGCGGGAGACCGAGCGGGCCGAGCTGCGCGAGCAGGTGAGCCGGGCCATCGATCGCCTGGAGCCGCGCGAGCGGGAAGTGCTCGTCCTGCGCGAGTTTCAAGCGCTCAAGTATCGCGAGATCGCGGAGCTGCTGGACATCCCGATCGGCACCGTCATGTCGCGGCTCTACGGGGCGCGCCGCGCGCTGGCGCGCGAGCTGGTGGAGGCGGGTGTCGTCCATGTCGAGGGAGCGGCGGGCGATGGGTAGGCCGGATCGGGGACGGACGCGCGCGGTGAGCGAGGACCGTCGGGCCACGGCGCGGGATGAGGAGCGGCTGCGCTGGCTCATGATGGCCGCGGTGGATGGAGAGATCTCGGGGGACGAGCGGGTCGAGCTGGAGGATGCGCTGGAACGCGCCCCCGAGCTCCGCAACGAGTTGGAGGCCTTTCGGCGCCTCAAGGAGGTCACGGACACGATGTCTCCGAGAAGGGCACCCGGAGAGACCTGGGATACGTACTGGGAGGATGTCTACCGGCGACTCGAGAGAGGCGTCGCGTGGATTCTGGTGTCGGTGAGCGCCATCGTGCTCGGCACATGGGGGCTGTGGCAGGTGGTGCGGGACCTCATGGCCGACACGGCGCTGCCCCCGGTGATCCGCTGGTCGGTTCTGGCCCTCATGGCGGGGCTGGTGATCCTGTTCGTCTCCGTCGTCCGCGAACGACTGTTCGTGCAGAAGCGCGACCCATACAAGGACGTGGTTCGATGATCATCACTCCCAGGGGCGAAGTGGCGGGCCATCGGGTGATCGAGGAGTACGGGCTGGTGCGGGGAAACACGATCCGGGCGCGACATCTCGGACGCGACATCCTGGCCGGTCTCAAGACGATCGTCGGGGGCGAAATCCAGGAGTACACCAAGATGCTGGCAGAGGCGCGCGAGCAGGCGATCGACCGCATGAGCGAGGAAGCCCGCGAGCTCGGCGCGAACGCCGTCGTCGCGGTCCGCTTCTCCACCGCCTACGTGCTGGGGGGCACGGCCGAGATCCTCGTGTACGGGTCGGCCGTGCGCGTCGAGAGGGAGGGCTCGGCATGAGCTGCTCGCACCGCCCCACGCCCCGAGGCGCGCCCGCCCCCGGTGGCGCTCGGATGTGCCGCGACGCCCGCACCTTCGGTTCGGCCGTCTTTCGCGCAGGCATGGCCCTGGGGGCGCTGGCCCTCCTCGCCCATCCTGTCACGGCGCAGGACGGCCACGACCTCGAGGGACGGTGGGAAGGGTCGCTCACGGTGCTGGGGAACGAGCTCCCGTTCTCGGTGACGTTCTCGCGCGGCGACGATGGACTGGCCGCGACGATGGACATCCCGGCCCAAGGCGCCGCCGGCCTCCCGCTCATCAACGTCTCGTACGCCGACTCGCGCGTGCACTTCGAGCTCGACGCGCCGATCGGTCTCGCGGTGTGGGACGGCGTCCTCGAGGGCGACGCGATCGAGGGCGAGTTCACGCAGGGCGGCGCGCGGGGGACGTTCCGCATCGCCCGTGGCGACACGGTGGCGGCCGCAGAGGACGCGCCGCCGGTCCCCTACCGGGAGGAGGAGCTGACCTTCGAGAACGGAGAGCTTCATTTCGAGGGGACCCTGACGCTGCCCGAGGGGCCGGGTCCGTTCGCGGCCGCGGTCATGATCACCGGTTCGGGACCTCAGAACCGTGACGAGGAGCTGGTCGGGTTCCGGCCCTTCCGGGTGATCGCGGATCACCTGACGCGGGCCGGCATCGCGGTGTTCCGGTACGACGACCGGGGCGTGGGCGGATCGACGGGCAGCGTGGCGCAGTCGACGACGGCCGACTTCGCGACGGACGTGTCGGCGGCGATGGCCCGTCTGGCCCGCCATCCCGAGATCGACGCGGCGCGGATCGGTCTCATCGGGCACAGCGAGGGCGCGGTCGTGGCGCCCCTGGTCGCCTCGCGATCGGACGGTGTCGCCTTTCTGGTGCTGCTTGCGGGCACGAGCGTTACGGGAGCCGAGGTCATCTACGAGCAGTCGGCTCTGATCGCGCGCGCTCAGGGCGTTCCCGAAGCCGACATCGCGCGGCAGATGGACTTCCAGAGACGCATGTTCGCGGCGCTCGCCGCGGGCGAGGACCTGGCGCCGCTGCGCGAGGAGCTGACCGGACTCATCCGGGCCGGCATCGAGCGCCTGCCCGCTGAGCAGCGAGCGGCGATCACCGACGTGGACGCCCTGGTGGCGCAGCAGGTCCGAACCCAGACGGAGCAGGTCGGGACCCCGTGGTTCCGGTACTTCCTCACGTACGATCCGGTCCCGGCCCTGCGCGCCACGGACGTGCCGGTGCTGGCGCTGTTCGGTGCGCTCGATCTCCAGGTCGCGCCGGCGCAGAATCGAGAGCCCATGGCCGCGGCGCTCGCCCACAACCCCGACGTGACGATCGAGGTGATTCCCGGCGCGAACCACCTGTTCCAGGCCGCCACCACGGGCTCTCCCATGGAGTACGCGTCGCTGGAAAAGGCATTCGTGCCCGGATTCCTGGAGCGCATCGCGACCTGGATCCGGGAGCGCGCGGGAGGCTGAGGCCGCGCCAGTCCCGCCTGGCCTGCGCGGCCGGGCGGAGGCATCATCGCGGCCATGCCGGCCGACCGACCCGCCGAATCTCCGCCGGGCCGCCCGCCCGCCGCCGAATACGCGTCGCGACGCGACGCGGCCGCGGCGCGGGCCGCCAGCGCCGAGCGCCTGGAGCGCCGCCTCGCCAACGCGCGGCTACTCGTCGTGGTGGCGACCGGTGTGGCGTGGTGGGCGCTCCGGGGCCGCCTGCCGGCCGCGGCGCTCGTGCTGCCGCCCGCCCTCGTCTTCGCGGCCCTCCTGTGGGCCCACGGACGGGCGCGCCGGACCCTGCGGCGGGCCCGCATGGCGGTGGACGACTACACCCGAGGGCTGGCCCGGCTCGAGCACCGGTTCGCCGGCGAGGGCCACGCGGGGAGCGAATGGCTGGAGGCGCGGCACCCCTACGCCGCGCATCTCGATCTGTTCGGCCGGGGCTCGCTGTACGAGCTCCTCTGCGGGGCGCGGACCGCGGCCGGGCGCGAGACCCTGGCGAGTTGGCTCCTCGAGCCGGCCGACTCCGACGAGGTCGCGGCTCGCCAGGAAGCGGTTCGCGAGCTGGCCCCGCGGCTCGGGCTGCGCGAGGAGCTGGCATCGCTGGACACCGAGGCCGTGGCCGCCCTCGGGTCGGCGGCACTGGCGGCCTGGGGGACCGCGCCTTCCGCGCTCCCGCTCGATGGGCGGCGAACTCTGGCCGGCGTCCTCGCGGCGGCCACCGCGGGGGCGGCGCTGCTGGCCCCCTGGATCGGCACCGCTCCGCTGGCGTGGCTCCTGCTGGGGGAGCTGGCGCTTTGGTGGACGCTCCGCCGGCGTGTCGCGGCCGCCCTCGCGTCGGTCGAGCGCGCGGGGCCCGCCCTGCGGCTCGCCCACGGCGCCCTCACCCGCCTACAGGCCGAGCGGTTCCGAGCCCCGAGGCTGGCGTCCATCGGCGCGATGCTGGGATCCGGGGAGACCTCCGCCGCGCACGCGCTGGGTCGTCTGCTACGCCGTCTCGACGCGCTCGAATGGCGCGGGAACCAGCTCTTCCTACCCCTCGCCACCATGCTCCTGTGGGGCACCAACTGCGCGTTCGCCATCGAACGTTGGCGCCGCGAGCACGGAGCCGAGATCGAGGCGTGGATCGCGGGCATCGGCGAGCTGGAGGCGCTCGTGGATCTGGGGCGCTTCGCCTACGAGCGGCCCGAATATCCGATGCCCAGCATGGCGCCGGGGCCCGCCCGCTTCCACGCCGAAGGCCTGGCCCACCCGCTGCTCGCCCGGTGCACGCCGAACGACGTCTCGCTGGACGAGGCGCACCCCCTGCTCATCGTCACGGGCTCAAACATGTCCGGGAAGAGCACCCTGCTGCGCACCGTGGGGGTCAACGCGGTGCTCGCGCAGCTCGGAGCGCCGGTGCGCGCCGCCTCGCTGTCGCTGACGCCGCTGACCATCGGAGCCTCGATCCGCACGGTCGACTCCCTGCTCGACGGCGCCTCCCGGTTCTATGCCGAGATCGGGGCCATCAAGCGCGCCGTCGATGCAGCGGAGGCCCGGCCTCCGGGGCTGTTCGTGTTGGACGAGCTCCTGCACGGCACCAACTCGCACGATCGGCGCATCGGCGCCGACGCCATCGTGCGGGCTTTCCTGGCGCGCGGTGCGCTGGGCATCGTGACCACGCACGACCTGGCCCTGGCGGAGATCGCCGATGCGTTGGGGGAACGGGCATCCAACGCGCACTTCGAGTTCGACCTGGTGGGCGAGGAGATCCGCTTCGATTACAGACTCCGTCCCGGGGTCGTGCGCACCGGCAACGCGTTGGCCATCATGCGCGCGGCCGGACTCGAAGTCTGACCGATCCGCTCGGCGCCGCGGTTCGACCGTCCGCGGCCGTCGCGCCGGACCGCCCCGCCACCGAGCCCGCGGGGCGCTGCGAACCACCAGCAAGGAGAGACCAATGCGTGTCACTCGCACGCGCGGGCGCGTCGCCGACG
>JBFIOX010000096.1:0-8799 GCA_041610455.1 Gemmatimonadota bacterium | reverse complement strand
TCTCGGCGCGCGCGTAGAGCCCGAGGTCGATCGTGGGCCGGGTCAGCCCGCGATCGAGCAGCTCCCGCTCGCCCTCGCGCTCCTGCCAGCCCGCGGTGACCGTGGCCAGGGGGGCGCCGGCGGTCAGCGCCCCGCTCTGCTCCAGCCCCCGGCAAGTCTCGGCCAGGGTCGGCCGCTCGGACTGGGGACCGAGCAGGACGACGTGCCGCACGGCGTTCCGGCGGCGGCGCTCGCGCCGCTTCAAGCGGCCGTCACCCGGAGGGTCTCCCCCACGAGATCGAGCATTCGCCGCAGCTCATCGTAGTCGGGGTGCCGCATGCGGATCCACGCGTTGGCCATGTATCCGCCCTCGACGGGCTGGGTCGGCGTCCCCGGGGGCGGGATGTGCATGTCGATGATCCACTCTCCAAAGCGCTCCTCGACCTCGTCGAGACCCTCGTAGGCGCTGATCTTCCCGTCGCGATTCGGTCGCAGCGTGATGATGCCCGCCGCGTATCGCCGCGATGGCGTCTGACCGGGCCGCTCGTGCACCACGCAGTTGGCCCACTCGCGATAAAGGTCCATGTCGTTCGCCGCGCAGTACAGATCCCAGGCGCGGACCCCGGGAGGCCGACACCCGATCTCGGAGAACTTGAGCCCTCGCTCACCGTAGAACCATTCCATGTGGGTGGCCGACGTGTCGACTCCGAGAGCCTCGATGACACGGCGCCCCATGTCCCGCACTTCGGCGTAGGCCTCGGCCGAGTCGATGCGATTCGTGGTCACGAACTGCGGCGATATCCACCGGGTGCGCATCGCTTGGAGCACGTTCGGGTAATAATGGGTGATGAAGTCGTGGACGACGCGGCCGCCGATGGTGAGGGTGTCGTAGAAGGCCTCGTGCCCCTCGATGAACTCCTCCACGGCCACCTCGGCTCCCCGCCCCACGCCGATCGTGGGAAGGAGCGCCCGCATTTCCTCTTGGGACTCGACCCGGTACGTGCCCGAGGCACCGGCCGCCGCGCGGGGCTTCACGATGAGGGGGTATCCGACGGCACCGGCGAAATCGAGGATCGCCTCCGGGTCGTCGCTACCGGTCGAACGCGCGGTGGCGATGCCCGCCTCCCGCAGCACCTCTTTCATGGCCGGCTTGTCCCGGCAAAGGTACGCCGTGCGCACCGATGTCCCGGGAATGCCGAGGGACTCCCGCACGCGCGCCGTCGGCAGGATGTGGGCCTCTACGGTGGCCTCCAACCGCCCCACCGGACGGCGCTCGTGGATCCAACGCACGACGCGGCCCAGCTCCGCCTCGTCACACACGGACCCCACCTGCTCGTAGTGCGTCAGCCACCCCTGCACATCGCCGCCGAGGGCCGAGGGCGGAGACTCGCCCACTGCCGACACCTCGGCGCCGGCTTCGCGCAGCCCGCGCACGAATTCTCTTTGGTTCCCGGGAAACCGGGGTTCTACGAATACGACGTGCATCTCGCCTGACGCTTCATTTTCGGGGACGTGCATTGTAGCGTGGTCCACCTCGAAAGCCAGGGCACCGGGTGCCAGGCGCCGCCTCGCATAGGGAAGAAGCATGCCCAACGTCGTGTTCGTCGCTCCCTTCTTTCTCCCGACCACGCTTCGGTTTATCGAAGCGGCGGCGGGACTGGAGGGCGTGCGCCTCGGTCTCGTGAGTCAGGAGCCGGGGGCGCGCGTCCCAGCCCCGCTGCGCCCGAAGCTCGCCGGACACGCGCAGGTCGCCGATGCTCTCGACCCACCCGCGATCGCCGAGGGCATCGAACGGCTCTCGCGGGAGCTGGGCCCGATCGACCGCCTCCTCGGCGCTCTCGAGGAGCTGCAGGTGCCGTTGGGAGAGCTGCGGGACCAGTTCTCGATCGCGGGCATGGGGGCGGAGGCCGCGCGCAATTTCCGCGACAAGTCGCGCATGAAGGATGTGCTGCGGCGCGCCGGGCTTCCCTGTGCCCGCCACGCGCTCGCCCACGATGCGGCCGAGGCGGAGCACTTCGCCGAGCGCGTGGGCTTCCCGCTCATCGTCAAGCCGCCGGCCGGCTCGGGAGCGCGCCGCACGTTCCGTGTCGAATCGCAGGCGCAGCTGCGAGACTTCCTCGCCACCATGCCGCCCACGCGCGACAACCCGAGCCTCATCGAGGAGTTCGTGGTGGGAGAAGAGCATTCGTTCGACGCGATCTCGATCGACGGCCGGGTCGTGTGGCACTCGATCAACCACTATCGCCCCTCTCCGCTCGAGGTGCTCCGAGAGCCCTGGATCCAGTGGTGCGTGCTGTTGCCCCGCGAAGTGGACTCTCCGCGTTACGCCGAGATCCGCCGCGTGGGCGGAGACGTTCTTCGCGCGCTCGGGATGAAGACCGGCCTGAGTCACATGGAGTGGTTCCGGCGCCCCGACGGGTCGGTTGCGATCTCCGAGGTCGGGGCACGACCGCCGGGGGCGCAGTTCACGACGCTCATCTCCTACGCGCACGACTTCGACCTCTACGCCGCCTGGGCCCGACTGATGGTGTACGATCGATTCGAGCCGCGCCCACGTCCCTACGCGGCGGGGGCGGCGTACTTGCGGGGGCACGGCCGCGGCAAGGTTCGCCGCGTGGAGGGGCTCGAGGCGCTTCGGGACGAGCTGGGACCGCTGGTCGTCGAGGCCCGGCTGCCGCGCGAAGGCCAGCCGCAGAGCGGCACGTACGAGGGCGAGGGGTACATCATCGTCCGCCACCCGCGGACCGAGGTCGTCGAAGCGGCGCTGAACAAGATCATCACCCACGTCAGAGTGGAGTTGGGATAAGACATGAACGTTCTCATGATCTCGCCGGGCTATCCGGCGGAGATGCAGCACTTCACGCGCGCCCTCGCCGAGGTGGGGGCCACCGTCATCGGCCTGGGCGACCAGCCGAAGGAGGCGCTGCCCGAGGTGGCGCGAGCCGCCGTGGGGCGCCACATCCGCGTGCGCTCGCTGGTCGACGAGCCCGACGTGCTCGAGCGCGTGCGCGAGGTGGCGCGCGGCACGCCCATCCATCGGGTGGAATGCCTGTGGGAGCCCTACATGATTCTCGCCGGGCGGCTGCGCGAGGCGCTCGGGCTGCCCGGCATGACCGCGTCGCAGACGATCCCCTTCCGCGACAAGGAGGTCATGAAAGAGGTGCTCGACGCGGCGGGAATCCGAACGCCGCGTCACGGGCGCGCGACCACGGTCGCGGAGTGCCGTGAAGTAGCCGAGCGGGTCGGCTTCCCGCTCATCGTGAAACCGGTCGCCGGCGCCGGCTCCGCGGACACGTACCGGATCGACTCGGCCGATGAGCTCGAGCGGGTCTTCCCCGCGCTGCGTCACGTGCCGCAAGTGAGCGTGGAGGAGTTCATCGAGGGCGACGACATGACCTTCGATACCGTATGCGTGGGTGGCGCGGTCGCGCATTACAACATCTGCCGGTACCGCCCTCGCGCCCTCGAGGCCAAGCAGCACGAGTGGCTGAGCCCGCAGACCTTCGCGCTTCGGCACGCCGATCAGGCGGCGCTGGAGAAGGGACGCGAGATGGGCTTCGCCGTGCTGGCGGCGCTCGGTTTCGAGACCGGCTACACCCACATGGAATGGTACCGCAAGTCCGACGGCGAGGCGGTGTTCGGCGAGATCGGCGCCCGTCCCCCGGGAGTGCGGACGGTCGACCTGATCAACTACGCGTGCGACATCGATACGTACCGCGGCTGGGCCGAGGCGGTCGTGCACGCCCGCTGGTCACAGCCTATCGAGCGCAAGTACAACGCGTGCTGGGTCGTCAAGCGGGCCCAGGGTCAGGGTCGCATCGAGCGCATCGAGGGCCTCGCGCCCCTGATGCAGGAATTCGAGCCGTGGATCTGCGATGTCGACCTCCTCCCGATCGGCGCCCCCCGCCGCAATTGGCAGGCGACGCTGGTCTCCGATGGCATGGTGTTCCTTCGACACCCCGACCTCGCCACGCTGGAGGAGATCGCCGACACGTTCGCGACGCGACTCCAGCTCTACGCGGGCTGACGGGCCTCGTCACGCGCGGCCGGGACAAGGACGAGCAGAGTGGAGGGAGGCAGGTCGACGGCGAGCCGCGCCGGCCGATCGTGCAACGGGTCGGCGACGGTCTCCACGCCCAAGCGCGCGCGCCCCTTGCCGCCGAACTCGGGCGCGTCGCTGTCCAGCGCGATCCGGTAGGGCGTCGCCGCGGGCAAGCCGACCGCGTACCCCCGTCGCGTCCGGCCGGCGAAGTTCGCCACGACGACGATGTGGTCCTTCCAACCCGGAGCCCAGCGCACGTAGGTGAGGACGCTGCGGGCGGCGTCGTGCACGTCGATCCACTCGAATCCCTCCGGGCGCTCGTCGAGCCCGTGCCAGGCCGGGTCCTGGACGTAGCGTTCGTTGAGCGCGCGAACCCAACGCTGGACACCGCGGTGCGGCGGGTGGTCGAGCAGATCCCACGAGAGCTGCCCCGCCTCGTTCCATTCGCTCCACTCGGCCAGCTCCCCGCCCATGAAGAGCAGCTTGGCGCCGGGGTGCGTCCACATGTAGCCGAGGAGCAGCCGCAGACCCTCGAACTTGGCGTCGTACCCCCCCGGAATCTTCGAGATCAGCGAGCGCTTGAGGTGCACCACTTCGTCGTGCGACAGCGGCAGCACGTGCCGCTCGGCGTGGGCGTAGTAGAGCGAGAACGTGAGACGCTCGTGCAGCTCGGCGCGCCGGTGGGGATCGGCGGTGAACACGCTCAGGGTGTCGTTCATCCACCCCATGTTCCACTTGAAGTGGAAGCCGAGCCCGCCGTCGGCGGTGGGGCGGGTGATGCCGGCCCACGCGGTGCTCTCCTCGGCGAACAACAGAGCCCCGGGACATGCCTCGCGTAGCGTGTCGGTGAGCTGCCGCACGAAGTCGACGGCCTCCAGATTCTCGCGCCCCCCGAGCTCGTTGGGCTCCCACTCGCCCTCGGCGCGCGAGTAATCGAGGTAGAGCATCGATGCGACCGCGTCGACCCTGAGCCCGTCCAGGTGGTATTCGTCGATCCAGAAGCGCGCGCTCGAAACGAGGAACGAGCGCACCTCCGGTCGTCCGTAGTCGAAGATCGCGGTGCCCCAATCGGGGTGCGCGCCGCGGCGCGGATCGGCGTGCTCGTAGAGGGACCCGCCGTCGAAGCGGGCCAACCCGTGGCCGTCGAGCGGAAAGTGCGCGGGCACCCAATCGAGCAGCACCCCCAGTCCGAGCCCGTGCGCGGCGTCGACGAAGGCCCGAAAGTCGTCCGGCTCGCCGTAACGCGAGGTGGGCGCGAAGTAGCCCACGGTCTGGTACCCCCAGCTGGCGTCGTGCGGGTGCTCCGTGATGGGAAGGAGCTCCACGTGGGTGAACCCGAGATCCTTCACGTAGGGGAGCAGCGTGTCCGCGAGCTGGCGGTAGCCGAGCCACGAGCCGTCCTCGTTGCGTCGCCAGGAGCCGAGATGGACTTCGTAGATGGAGATGGGGCGCCCCGGCGCGGCGCGATCGGGTCGGCTCGCCACCCACGCCGCGTCGCTCCACGCGAAGGCGCTCGGCGACACGACCTCCGAGGCCGAGCGGGGCCGCACCTCCCCGCGGCGCCCGAGCGGGTCGGCCTTCTCCAGCGCGGGGACGTCATCCGTCGAGGTGGCCGGGCGCGGCCGGACCTGGAACTTGTACAGCGCGCCGGGCTTCACCCCGGGCAGGAACAACTCCCACACCCCGGTCTCGGGCACGGGAAACATGGGATGGCAGCGGGCCTCCCAGCCGTTGAACGATCCCATCAGATTGACCGCGATGGCGCGCGGTGCCCACACCGAGAAGCGCACTCCCTCGACGCCGTCTCGGGTGGCCACGTGCGCCCCCAGTCGCTCCTGCAGCCTGGACTCGCTTCCGGCGGCGAAAGGGGCCAGCTCGGCGCTCGTCAGCGATGGCTCGAAGCGGTAGGGATCCTCGATCTCGCCCACGGCTCCGGACTCCCATTCCACCAGGAGCCGATAGCGACGCGCCTGCGCGGGCGACACGTGCACCTCGAAGATCCCCTCCCGGTGCACGCGCTCGAACGGAAAGCCCGTCCGCGGGGATTCGGCCCCCCGGGGAAGCAGCGCGACCGCGCGGGCGGAGGGGAGGAAGACGCGCACAGTGCAACTGTCGTTGCGCGAAGCCTTTGCGGGCCCCTCTCCGACCACGCCGTCGCGACCATCGAGCGGGCCCAGCGCGCGACGCGGGTCCGGGAGAACGCCCCCCAGGATCTGCGCGATCGGGTCGTTCTTCGAAACGCGCGGCCGCCTCATGTAGGATGCCGTCCGCCGAGGCGGGCGCGGCCCGCCTCTTGCCACCCGCCGATGCCGGGCACCGACGGGGCGAGCGGCCGGGCGGGGCCCTCGACGTCATTTGCCGGCGCGATTCGCGCACTGGTAACTTGCCGGAGCAGGATCGACCACCTCGCTCGTGTGAAGGGGCGCTCCCGCTCGGGCGCCCGTCCGCCGTCTAGCATCGGACAAAGACGTCAGGTTCCGTGGAGTATCCAAGAGTCTCGCGACGAAGTATGCCGAACGTGCCGACGATCGCAAAGCCGACCCGGCCGATTCACTTTCCGGGAGCGCGCCGGGCCGAAGACCTGGCAGTCGTGCATCTCGTGTCCGAATACTGGCCCTATGCCCGCACCGGGGGACTGGCCGAGGCGGTGCGGGGCATCGCGACGTTCCAGGCGGCGTCGGGCACGCCGGTCACGGTCTTCCTGCCGCTCTACCGATCCATCCGGCACGCCTTTCCCGATCTCGAGCCCGCCAAGGACACCTACTACGTGCAGGTGGGCTCCCGGCTGGAGGAGGCGCGGATCTTCCAGCCTCCTGGCCCGCGACAGAATCCGCGCGTCCTGTTCATCGACAACCCGAGCTTCTTCGATCGCGACGGCATCTACGGGGAGGCGGGAGCGGACTACGCGGACAACCCGGTCCGCTTCGGTTTCTACAACCTCGCCGCGCTGCAGGTGCTTCCCGAGCTGGCCAACATCCCGGTCGTCGTGCACGCGCACGATTGGCACACGGCGCTCGCACCGGTCTTCCTGCGAACCAAGTTCGCCGGCTGGGAGACGTACGACCGGATGGCGGCAGTGCTGTCCATCCACAACGCCGGGTACCAGGGGCTGTTCCAGCCCGAGATCCTCGATCAGGTCGGGCTGCCGCGCGAGCTGTTCCATTGGCGCTGGATGGAGTTCTTCAAGCGCGTCAACCTGCTCAAGGGCGGGCTCGTATTCAGCGACTACGTGACCACCGTGAGCCCGACGCACGCGCACGAGCTGCGCACGAAGGCGGGCGGCTTCGGCCTGCACGCGTCCTTCATCGAGCTGCAGGACAGGTTCGTGGGCATCCGCAACGGGATCGATCTGGATGTATGGGATCCGGAGCGCGACCTGGAGATCGCCGGTCCCTACTCCAAGTACGACCTGACGGGCAAGGCGCGCTGCAAGCAGGCGCTGCAGCGCGAGTACGGGCTGCCGGAGTACCCGCGCATGCCGCTGTTCGGCATGACGGCGCGGCTGGTCGGCCAGAAGGGCCTCGACCTGCTGCTCGACGAGGAGCTGCCCGTTCTCGGACGTGCCGAAGCACAATTCGTGTTCCTCGGCGCCGGCGAAGAGCGATACGAGCGGGCCCTGCGCGAGATCGCCGAGGCGAACCCCGAGCGGGTGGCTCTCGACACGGCGTTCTCCGAGCCCAAGGAGCACCGCCTGCTGGCGGGCGCGGATCTGTTGCTGATGCCGTCGCTCTACGAGCCCTGCGGGCTGACCCAGATGCGCGCGCAGCGCTACGGCGCCATCCCCGTCGCGCGTCGCGTCGGCGGGCTGGCCGACACGATCGAGGACCAGGTGACCGGCTTCTTGTTCGACGACTACTCGGCCGAGGACCTGTGGATCGCCCTGACCCGGGCCATGAACCTGTATCGCTCCGAGCCCAGCGCCTGGGAAGAGCACATGGTGGAGGCCATGTCGCGCGACTTCGGGTGGGCCAGCAGCGCCGAGCGCTACCTGGACGTGTACCGACGGGCGCTCGCCGCGCACAATCCCACCGGCTGAAGCGTACCGGCGGCCCACTGACGCAGCCCGTATCATCTTCCGAGGGTGCGGTGGAGCCCGCCGTGGCGTCGGTCGTCCTGCACGGACATTTCTACCAGCCTCCGCGCGAGGATCCCTGGACGGGACGCATCCCGCCGCAGCCCGACGCGGCCCCGCACGAGAACTGGAACGTACGGATCGCCGAGGAGTGTTACGCGCCGCTCGCCCGCCTCGGGGTGTTCGACTGGATGAGCTTCGACATCGGGCCGACCCTCGCCGACTGGCTCGAGCGACGACGCCCCGAGGTGCACGACGCGGTGCGGGCCGGGGACCGTGCCGGCCTCGAGCGGACGGGACACGGAAACGCCCTCGCCCAGCCGTACCACCACGTCATTCTGCCGCTCGCTTCGGAGCGGGATAAGCGTCTCGAGGTGCGGTGGGGGTTGGACGACTTCGAGCGCCGCTTCGGCCGGCGGGCCGAAGGGATGTGGCTCCCGGAGACCGCGGTGGATCACCCGACGCTCCAAGTCTTGGCGAGGGCCGGCGTGGCGTTCACCGTCCTGGCTCCCCACCAAGTCGGCTCCGTCCCGCGCTCGCGCCTCGGTCGGGTGTCGCTCGGCGACGGGTTGGAGATCGCCGTGTTCGTGTACGACGGGGCGCTCTCGCACGGGGTGGCCTTCGGCGAGCTTTTGAAGAACCCCCGCGCCTGGGTGGCGCGCATCGAGCGGGCCGCGGAGGGCGGCGAGGAGCTCGTGGCGATCGC
>JBFIOX010000095.1:0-8843 GCA_041610455.1 Gemmatimonadota bacterium | reverse complement strand
AGGTGCCTCCCGTCGGGAGCGAACATCGGGAAGCTGTCGAACTCTTCGGAGAACGTGACCTGCTCGAGGCCCGTCCCATCGAGGTCGACGAGAAAGAGATCGAAGTTGCGGCTGTCCGGGTCGTTGAGGTTCGACGCGAAGATCACGCGACGCCCGTCCGGATGGAAATAGGGAGCGAAGTTCGCCGCGCCGTTGTCGGTGAGGCGGCGCTTGTCGGAGCCGTCCGCATTCATCACGTAGATGTCGAGTGCCCCCGGCCGGACGAGATTGTCGGCCAGCAGGGACTGGTAGTCGGCGAGCTCTCGCGGGTCGGTCGGGTGCCGGGCCCGGTAGACGATCTTCGTCCCATCGGGAGAGAAGAACGGCCCTCCGTCGTATCCCGGCTCATCGGTCAGCCGGTGCACGTCGGATCCGTCCGGGTTCATGGAGTAGATGTCCAGATCCCCGTCGCGCGTCGAGGTGAACACGATGCGGGACCCGTCCGGCGCGATCGTGGCCTCGGCGTCGTACCCCGGGGTCTGGAAAAGCACCTGCACGTCGGACCCGTCGGGGCGCGCCGTGAAGATGTCGAAGTCGTACAGGGCCCACACGTATCCCCGGCTCATGTCCGGCGGTGTGGGGCACGCCTCGCCCTTGAGGTGGGTGGAGCTGTAGAGGATGCGCTCGCCATCGGGGAAGAAGAAGGCGCACGTGGTGCGACCCAACCCGGTCGAGACGAGGGTTCGATCCTGTCCCTCCAGACCGATCGTGAAGATCTGGTCGCACTCGTACTCGCCGGCGTGGCGCCGCTGGAAGATCAGTGTCGTGCCGTCCCCGGAAAAATACGCCTCCGCGTTCTCGCCCTCGAACGTGAGCTGGGTGAGGCTGGCGAAGCGCCGCTCGCCGGGGGCGGGGGTACGCGTGACTGCGGGCACCGCCGCGGCTGAGGAGCCACCGACGTCTTCGCCGCCCGGCGGCGCGCAACCGGCCAGGACGGCCAGCGCCACGCCGAGGGCGAGCGAGCGAACGGTGTTTGGGGATTGCATTTGGCGCATCGCGTGTCGTCCTCCTGATTCGAGTTGGCGCGCACACGCTACGGAGCCGGGTGGGGCGGGGCCAGCGGTGCGGCCCGGGCCGCCGGGCCGGCCGCGCGCGGGCCCGTGTTTTCATGCCGGGGGGCTCCGTACGTTTCAGGTGTGCGACGGGAGGCGGGACGGCCCCGGGGCCGGCGTTCGATCACGCGCGGATGACGGATGACGACGACCTTTCAGACGACAGTGCCGGTCGAGAGCTGGTCGGAAGAGTACGGTCCCGAGCTGGTGCGTCACGTGACGCGCATGCTCGGCACCGCGGAGGAGGCGCAGGACATCGTCCAGGACCTGTGGGTCACCGCGCTGCGCGTGGAACCCGACTGGGGAGATGGATCGAACATCCGGGCGTGGCTCTATCGGGTGGCCACGCGGCGGGCCCTCGACGTGCTGGCGTCCCGCAAGCGCCGGGCGCACCTGTTGTCGGCTCGATCGGGAGAGCTCGCGCCCGACCGACCTCCGGCGCCGGACGCGGCCTTCGGAGCGCTGTCGCGCGAGGCGGCCGCCCAGGTCCGGAGCCGGGTCGCCGCGCTCCCGTGCAAGCAGCGGGACGCCGTGTGGTTGCGCTGGATCGAGGGGAAGGATTACGAGACCATCGCGGAGCGCCTGGGTTCGACCCCCGAGACGGCTCGGGCGAACGTCTATCAGGGCATGAAGAAGCTCCGGGGGGAACTGGCGGAGATATGGAATCGGGAGGTAGGTCGATGACGGCCGCGTGCTGCACGTCCTACGAGGACGAAGACGTCCTGGCCTGGGTGCTGGGCGATCCGGCGGGGTTCGATGATGGAGAGCTCGCGCGCCATCTGGCGGAGTGTCCCGAATGTCTGGGGCGCGCCTCCGAGTATCGAGCGATGGAGACGGGTGCCGTGGCGTGCCGGGACGGAGCGGTCATCCGTTGGCGAGGGTTCGAGAGCCCCTTCGGTCCGACGCGGATCGCGGCGAGCCGGGACGGCCTGGTGGAGTTGTCGTGGCGCGCTCCCAGCGATGACGCGTTCCTCGCCGAGCTCGAGCAACGCTACCGGGAAACCCCGATCGTGTGCGATTGCGACGAGCTGACCGCGGCGGAAGACCAGCTGCTGGAGTACTTCGATCGTCGGCGGACGGCGTTCGAGCTGCCCGTCGACTTGAGCCGCCTGACGCGCTTCCAGCGGGCCGTGCTGGGCGCGACCGCCTCACTCGGGTTCGGTCAGGTCGCCACGTACAACGACATCGCCCGACGAATCGGCCGGCCCAAGGCGGCGCGCGCCGTGGGCAACGCGCTCGGCCGGAACCCCGTGGCCATCATCGTGCCGTGCCACCGGGTGGTGCGCAGCGACGGGTCGCTGGGGGGGTATACCGGAGGACTCGAGTTCAAGGAACGCTTGCTGCGCATCGAGGGCCGGCGCGATTTGCTGACGACGTAACCGCCCGTCCCCTGGGCTCGAGCCCGCCGGGCGACCACCACCCTTCCTCCTCCGTTGTCTGGGATTCGTCACCGATATATTCTTAACATCGGTTGGACGAAGCGGCGGGCCCTCGGATTCTCGAGCCGGGCGGGCCGCCGCGCGCGAACGGCAGGCGCGGAGGCGACGGAATGGCCAGCTCAACCCAGCCGCGACACCCGATGGGGGTCGTCGCGCAACGCACCGGACTCACCAGCGACGTCATCCGCGCCTGGGAACGCCGACACGGAGTGGTGTCGCCGGGCAGGTCGCGAGGCGGCCACCGGCTCTATTCCGATGAGGACGTCGAGAAGCTGAGGATCCTGCACCGCCTGACGCTCGGCGGGCGGCAGATCGGCCGGCTCGCGACCCTCTCCGACACCGAGCTGACGGACCTGTTGCGCGAGGACGAGGTGGCCGGCGCGACCGCGCCCCGGGCCGCCCAGGTGGAGTCCGAGGCCGCTGCTCGGCTCCTCGAGAGCGCGATCGAACGGGTGCGGGCCCTGGACTCCGACGGGTTGGACCGGACGCTGCGGCGAGGAGCGCTCGCGCTCGGGGCGCCCGCCCTCCTCAACGATGTGTTGGCCCCCCTCATGAACCGCATCGGGCTCGCCTGGGCGGACGGGCAGATGAGTCCGGCGCACGAACACCTCGCGTCGGCCGTCTCCGCGCGCGTGGGGGGGTGGCTCCTGGACAACTATCGGGCGCCCGAGGAAGCGCCCCTCATCGCCACCTCGACGCCGGCAGGGCAGCGACACGGCCTGGGCGCCCTGGCCGCCGCGGTCGTGGCGGCGGCCGAGGGCTGGCGCGTTCGACATCTGGGCCCAGATCTGCCCGCGGTGGACCTGGCGGCGGCGGTTCGCCAGACCGGGGCCCGGGTCCTGGCCCTGAGTCTCATCCACCCCCACGATGATCCCGACGTGCGTCGCGAACTGACCGCCGTGGGAGCGGCCCTCCCCAACACCGTGTCGTGGGTCGTGGGCGGGCCGGCGGCGGAATCGTATCGGGACGTGCTGGAGGAGGCGGGAGCCCTCCGACTGGAGAGCTTCGACGAGCTGCGCGCCCACCTGCGGCGCGTCGCGGCGGCATGAAGAGAGCGGTCGGCCGGCTCCCGCCCGGCCACAGCAGGGCCTCGTCCGCCGCGCATCGCGCGGCTCCGGTCCGAGCGTGAGGGGCGTTCCGGCGGAACGAGTCCGGGCCTCCGAAGCGCCCATGCGGGAGGAGGGCGCCTTCGTCCTCTACTGGATGATCGCGGCCCGACGCCGGCGCTGGAACTTCGGCCTCCAGCGAGCGGTGGAGCACGCGACGGCTTTGTCCAAGCCGCTGCTCGTGCTCGAGGCCGTGCGCTGCGACTACCCCTGGGCGAGCGACCGGCTGCACCGCTTCATCCTGGACGGCATGGAGGCCAACCGGCGAGCCTTCGCGGGTGGGCCGGCGCGGTATCTGTCCTACGTCGAGCCGCGTCGCGGGGCGGGGAAGGGGCTGCTCGAGCGCCTGGCGCGAGAGGCCTGCCTCATCGTCACCGATGACTTCCCGGCCTTCTTCCTCCCGCGCATGCTCGATGCGCTCGAGGGTCGGATCGATGTGCGGCTCGAGCGTGTGGACTCGAACGGGCTGCTCCCCATGCGCGCCACCCGCCGCGTGTTCACCACCGCCTTCTCGTTTCGGAGGTTTCTGCACGACGCCCTCCCCGAGCACCTGGAGCGATTCCCCGCGCCCGACCCGCTCGCGAAGCTGGACCTGCCGCCCGTGCCGGACCTCGACGAGGAGCTGGCGCGCCGCTGGCCGGCCCTCGACGAGGATCCGGAAAAGCTCGACCTGTCGGCCCTCCCGCTCGATCACGGGGTTCCGCCGGCGCGTTTGACGGGCGGCCCGGAGGCGGGGGCGGAGCGCGTCGGTGCGTTCGTGGAGGGGCGTCTGGATGAGTACGGGGAGGGTCGGAACCACCCCGACGACGATGCCTCCAGCGGACTCTCCCCCTACCTCCACTTCGGACACGTCTCCACCCACCAGGTGTTCGCGGCCATCGCCGAGCGGGAGGATTGGAGCGTCGACGAGCTGGGCAAGCCCACCGGCAAGCGCAGCGGCTGGTGGGGGATGTCCCAGCCCGCCGAGGCCTTTCTCGATGAGCTGGTGACGTGGCGGGAGGTCGGCTTCAACCGCTGCGCCCTGCGAGACGACTTCGACGAGTACGACTCGCTCCCCGAGTGGGCCCGGACGACGCTGGAGGAGCACGAAGGCGACACGCGGCCGCACCTGTACGATCTCGAAACGCTCGACGCGGGCGAGACGGACGATCGCGTTTGGAACGCGGCCCAGAACGAGCTGCGCGAGGAGGGAACGCTCCACAACTACCTGCGCATGCTGTGGGGCAAGAGGATCCTGGAGTGGAGCCCCAGCCCGCGCGTGGCCCTCGACCGCATGATCGAGCTCAACAACCGATACGCGCTGGACGGGCGGGACCCCAACTCCTACAGCGGCATCTTCTGGGTGCTCGGCCGATACGATCGCGCCTGGGGACCGGAGCGGCCGATCTTCGGCAAGATCCGCTACATGAGCTCGAAGAACACGCTGCGCAAACTGCGCATGTCGGAATACCTCGAGCGGTACGCGCCCGACGGCTCCGACTGAGCCCTCCTCGCGCCGCGCTAGAAGGCCGCCCGCGGCGAGCGCGCCGTGAACTTGGCCGCCGAGCCTCCCGCGGCGCGGGCCCGCTCGGCGATCCCCTTCAGCATGCCGCGGAAGATGATGCGGTGCAGGGGATAGAGACCGTACCAATAGAGGCGCCCTGTGAGGCCGCGCGGATCGAACACCGCCGTCTGGCGGATCCGACTTCCGCCGCTCTCGTCCAGAGGCGTGACCTCGAACTGGAGCCACGCCCGCCCCGGGAGCTTCATCTCGGCACGCAGGCGCAGCAGCCGGTCCCGCTCGTATGCCTCCACGCGCCAAAAGTCGAGCGTGTCACCGACGGCCAGCTCGTCCGGATGGCGCCTCCCCCGCCGGAGGCCGACCCCGCCGACGAGCAGATCCATGAAGCCCCTCAGACGCCACAGCGTGTTGCCGCGGTACCACCCGACCTCACCGCCGATCCGCCGCACCGGCACGAACGCGGCGGCGGGCGTGACGGGAACATCGGCCGTGCGGGAGTCCACGATGCGCGGCCCGAAGCCGTCCGGGCCGGCCACGCCGGCTTCGCCCGCCGAGGAGAGGGCGTCGGACCATCGCGTCTCCGCGTAGTCGCGATCCTCGTTCACCAGGGCCCGCGCGATCGCTTCGGAGATGCCTTGTGGGCGGACGGCGAAGTCGGTGAGCGCGCGATCGTCCTGCACCACGGTGGGGTTCCGCACCCCGTCCAGCAGCTTTCGTCCGACGCGAGCGTACACGGGCGTCACGAGACCCAGCCAGAGACTCGAGAGACGGGGGCTGAGGACCGGCACCGGGATCATCCTGCGCTTCAGGCCGCGCTGGCGCGCATACTCGCGCATGATCTCGCCGTACGATACGGTGTCGGCTCCGCCGATCTCGTACACGCGGCTCTCGCGCCAATCGAGATCGAGCGCCTCGACCAGATACGCGATCAGGTCCTCGACGCCGAGGGGCTGCGCCTTCTGGCGGACCCAACGGGGGGTCACCATCACCGGAAGCTTCTCGACCAGCGAGCGGACCATCTCGAAGGACAGGCTTCCGGATCCGATGATGATGGAAGCGCGGAACTCGAGCGTCGGCACGCCGGACTCGCGCAGCAGGTGGCCGACTTCCTGCCGGCTGCGCAGGTGCGGCGACAGGTCCTCTCCGTGACCCAGCCCGCCGAGGTAGATGATGCGTCTGACCCCGGCCTCCTTCGCGGCGTGGGCAAAGTTGATCGCGGCCTCTCGATCGAGGACTTCGAAAGCCTCCCCCTCGCCCATGCTGTGGATGAGGTAGTAGGCCGTGCCGACGCCGGCGAGGGCCTCGGGCAGCGAGCGGGGAACGAGTACGTCCGCCTCGCGGATCTCCGTACGTTCCGAGACGCGACCTTCGAGCCGTCGGCGGTTTCTCGCCATGCAGCGCAGCGGGCGGCCCCGGCGCTCGAGCGCGCGGAGCAATCGGCCGCCGATGTACCCGGTGGCTCCGGTTACGAGGATCGGGGCTTCCGAAGGGGGGGCGGGCGAGCTTGCAGCAGGGGGCATCATCTGACCTCGGGAGATTGAAACGAAAAGGGGCGCCGCGGTCCCGCGTGCGGCGCCCCGGACTTCCAGAGACGGCTACGGCGTTACTTCGACTCGGGGAGGATCACGCGATCGATCACGTGAATGATCCCGTTGCTCGCCTGCACGTCGGCGGCGACCACCGTGGCCTCATCGATGCGGACCTTCCCGTCCTTCACGGCGATCTGGACGTTCTGGCCCTGAACCGTCTTGGCCTCGTCGAGCTTCACCACGTCCGCGGCCGCCACCCGACCCGGCACCACGTGGTAGGTGAGAATCGCCACGAGCTTCTCGCGATTCTCGGGCTTGAGGAGCATCTCGACCGTACCTTCGGGAAGGGCGGCGAACGCCTCATCGGTCGGAGCGAACACGGTGAAGGGGCCGTCACCCTTGAGAACATCCACCAGACCGGCGGCCTGGACCGCGGCGACCAGCGTCTGGAACGAGCCCGCCGAGACGGCGGTGTCCACGATGTCCTTCTTGCTCTCCTGCGCGACCAACGAACCGGCCGTGGCGAAGAAAGCGAACGCGAGCGTGGAGAGGAGCTTCTTGGAGCGCATGGCAAAGACTTCCTTTCGATTTGGTTGTCGGGCCCGGCCGCGCGTCTCGCCGAGCCCATCCGATCACTCTGTTGACGAGACGATAACCCCTGTCTCACAATTTGTCAAGCTTTTGTCTATAATAATATCATTACATTAACTGGACATTAACGCAAGGGCCCAGGATCCGGCCCCGCCTCGTGGGAGAGACGACCCTCATGGAAGACCGCGACCCGACACGCTTTCCGACCCCTCGCGTCGTGGCGAGCGCCTGTCTGGAATTCGAGGCGTGTCGCTACAACGGCCAGCGGATCCCGTTCGACTTCCTGAAGATCCTGGCCGCGCACGCCGAGCTGATCCCGGTGTGCCCCGAGGTCGAGATCGGGCTCGGGACGCCTCGCGAGCCCGTCCGTCTGGTGGGGACCGCCGAGCGGGCGCGGCTACACCAGCCGGCCACCGATCGTGACCTGACGGAAGACATGCAGACCTTCTCGAGCCGCTACCTGGCGGCGCGGCCGGACGTGGACGGATTCATCCTGAAGAACCGCTCGCCCTCGTGCGGGACGACGGGGGTGAAGATCTACGATCGGCCCGACGCTCCCTCGGTGCGCGCCCACGGGCCGGGGCTCTTCGCGGCGGCGGTGTTGGGCGCCCGCCCCGATGCGGCGGTCGAAGACGAAGGGCGGCTGCGCAATTACCGCATTCGGGAGCACTTCTTGACCAAGCTGTTCGCGCTGGCCCGTCTGCGGGAGGTGGAGCGGGCGGGCACCATGCGCGCGCTGGTCGCCTTCCACACCCGCTACAAGCTCGTCCTCATGGCCTACCATCAGACCGCGATGCGCGAGCTGGGCCGCATCTGCGCCAACCCCCAGCGCCTTCCGGCTCCCCAGGTCATCGCCGCGTACCGGGCCGAGCTCGGACGAGCCCTCGGGCAGGCTCCCCGCTATACGGCCGTGATCAACGTGCTCGAGCACGCCTGGGGGTATGTCTCGAAGCTGCTGGACCATCGGGAGCGCGCCTTCTACCGCCGGCAACTGGAGGCGTACCGGGTGGCGCGCATTCCGGTCAGCGGCGTGACCTCGCTCATTCAGGCCTGGGCCGTGCGCTTCGAGATCGACTACCTGCTCGGACAAGCCTTCTTCATGCCCTTCCCGGAGGCGCTCTCCAGCGTGAGCGATTCGGGCAAGGGACGCCTGGAGCGGGTGTGACGGTGGCGCGCATCGCGGCGTCGTTAGGCCGGGAGGAGGCGATGCGCCGGAGCTCGAGGACCATCGATCGGAAGGGCAGGCCGCGGGCGGCCCGCGCGGCGTTGCGCCTCGTCCCCCTCGTCTGGGTCACCGGTGTCTTCGGGTGTCACGCCGCGGTCGGCGGGGGCCCGGCGCCCGCGGGCGGGGTGTCCGGGGTGGTCTCGGAGCGCGAGCCCGCCGAGAGCAGGGAAGGGCGGCGGGAGCAGCGGCTGCGGGACGCGCTGATGCAGGTGTATCGGGCCCAGCAGCGGTTTCACGCCGAGACCGGTCGCTATACGGACGACCCGTACGCGCTGCGGGGAGACGGGGCGGGTCCACTCCAGCCGGCGCCCGGCATCCGGGTGACGATTCCCGAGGCGACCGCCGACGGCTTCTCGGCCGT
>JBFIOX010000094.1:0-8922 GCA_041610455.1 Gemmatimonadota bacterium | reverse complement strand
CCCGCGCGGCGCGCGCCGCCTCAGCCATCACCGTTCTCCTCGCCGGTCTCCCCGCGACGGCGCAGGACCAGCCTGGCGTACAGGCTGTAGAAGCCGCCCGCGAAGCCCACGAACACGCCGACCAGCACGAACAGCGGCTTGGTGCCCAGGCGACCGTCGAGCCAGTTCCCGCCCAGTGCGAAGGCGACGATCGTCAGACCCATTGCCAGCCCTAGTCCGGCCAGCTCGCCGTGTTCGGAGCCGGGACGGCCGGAGGGGCTTCCGGAGCGATCGGGAACCCTCCGGGGACCCGTCGAACCGCCGGGTCGCTCTGCCATCGGAGTCGACTCTCCTCTCGCGCCGAGTCGGACGCCCCCCCGGGGGCCGCTCGCGCGGTCTCGTCCGGGCGTCCTTCGCGAGGTGCGCGACACCCCTCTCGGCGACGCGATGATACCCGCTTGTGAAAAATTTCGCAAGCCCGATTTCGCTTGACGGGGAGCGGAAAACGCCTAGCTTGCTGCCTCGACGATGAAGACCCTCCCAGGACCTCCGAGCGGGCTCTGAAATGCATCGATCTCCGTTCCGCCGGCCCGCCACTCCCACGGGAGGCGGCTGACCTTGGAAGCCGGCCGCAAGATCGAGAGCGGCGACGTCCAACTACTCACGCGTCTCGCGGACCTGCGCGCGAGCATCGAGGGCGAGATCGGCCGACGGATCATCGGCCAGCGCGAGATCGTGGACAAGCTTCTCATGACGCTGTTGGCCGACGGCCACGCCCTCCTGGTGGGCGTCCCCGGGCTGGCCAAGACCCTGCTCGTCTCCACGCTCGCGGAGGCGCTCGACCTGGACTTCAGCCGCATTCAGTTCACCCCCGACCTCATGCCCTCCGACATCACGGGAACGGAGGTCCTGCAGGACGACCAGCACACCGGCAGGCGGGAGTTCGTATTCGTACGCGGTCCCATCTTCGCCGATGTGATCCTGGCTGACGAGATCAACCGCACGCCCCCCAAGACGCAGGCCGCCCTGCTACAAGCCATGCAGGAGGGCGAGGTCACGGTGGGCGGCGAGACGTTCCAGCTGGGCCGTCCGTTCTTCGTCCTGGCCACCCAGAATCCGATCGAGCAGGAGGGCACTTATCCCCTGCCCGAGGCGCAGCTCGACCGCTTCATGTTCGAGTTGCGGATCGGGTATCCGTCGAAGGAGGAGGAGGTGCTGGTGGCCGACATGACGTCGAGCGGCCCTCCCGCCAAGATCCGGGCGGTGGTGAGCGGCCCGGAGCTCCTCGACTTCCAGGGCCTGGTGCAGCGCATCCCCGCGCCCCCGTCGGTGGTCGAGTACGCCGTGCGGCTGGCACGGGCCACCCGGCCCCGCGACGAGACGGCCCCGGATTTCATCCGGCGCATGGTGAGCTGGGGCGCCGGGCCACGCGCGTCCCAGCACGCCGTGTTGGCCGCCAAGGCACGGGCCGCTCTGCAAGGACGTCCGGTCCCCAATTTCGACGACGTGCGGGCCGTGGCTCCGGATGTTCTCCGTCATCGTGTCGTGCCCGGTTTCGAGGCCGAGGCGGAGGGACGGACTGCCGATGACCTGGTGGCCGAGCTGATCGAGCTCAGCCTCACCTGGTAACGATGGACGACGGGGTCACGACCGGTCGCCGGCACGCTCGGGACCGGGACGAAGAGCCACCTGAGCGGGCGCCATGATCGCGACCGCGCTGCTCCTCATCTTTCTTCTGGCACTATCGGGTTTCTTCTCCGGTTCCGAGATCGCCATGTTCACCCTGGGCGAGGCCAAGGTCCGGACGCTGGTGGAGGAGCGACGGGCCGGGGCCCGTGCCCTGGCCGATCTCAAGGGCGACCCCGAACGCCTCCTGATCACGATCCTGATCGGGAACAACGTGGCCAACATCGGGGCCGCGTCGGTGGCCACCTACGTCGCCACGGAAGCGTTCGGGTCCGCCGGCGTGGGGCTGGCCACGGGCGTCATGACGCTGCTGGTCCTCTTCTTCGGCGAGATCACACCCAAGAGCTTCGCGGCCCGTAACGCGGTGCGGCTGTCGCTCCTGGCCGCCCCGTTCCTGCTCCAGCTCGGCCGGCTCATGACGCCCCTGGTCGTGCCGCTCGACATCCTGGTGCGGCGTCTGCTGCCCGACGTGACGGACGCCACGACACAGGTGACGCCGAGCGAGATCCGGGCGATGATCCACATCGGTCAACAGTCGGGCGAGATCGAGGAGCACGAGCGGCGCCTCATCGAGCGCGTCTTCACGTTGAGTCGGAGCACCGCCTGGGAGGTGATGACCCCGAGGGTCGAGATCTACGCGTGGGAGGACCGCCTGCCACTCTCGGCCGTCGCGCCGGAGCTCGCCGACATGCGCTACAGTCGGATCCCCGTGTACGGCGAGTCGCTCGACCACGTCACGGGGGTGCTGTACCGCCGCGAGGCGTTTCGGGCGCTGCTCCAGGGACAGCGCGACGTCAAGCTGTCCCAGTTGGCTCGCGAGCCGCTGTTCGTCCCCGAGTCGGCCACCCTCATCCAGCTCTTGGAGCAGTTTCAGAACCGGCGTGTCCACATGGCGTTCGTGGTCGACGAGCACGGGGGGCTCGATGGGCTCGTGACGCTCGAGGACATCCTGGAGGAGCTGGTGGGCGAGATCGTGGACGAGACCGATCAGCCCGAAGAGCCCATCGTGCGCATCAATCGCAACGAGGTGCTGGTTCGCGGCACGGCCGAGCTGCGCGAGATCAACCACTTCTTCAACGCTTCCTTCCCCTTGCTCGAGCACCGCTCGCTGAACGGATTTCTGCTCAACGAGCTGGGGCGCGTGCCCGAGCCGGGTGAGATCCTCGAGTGGGGTGGCGTGCAGATCGAGGTGCTCAAGGCCAGCGACACGCAGGTGACGAGCGCCCGCCTGCGTCGCGTCACACCACCGCCCCGGCCCGCCGAGGATGGCGGAAAGGCCACGCGCGAGTCGGCCTGAGCGCGCGCCGCCAGCCGGGTCCCGAGGCGCCGCGGCCCGAGCCGCGGGCCGCGGCTCAGCCGGCGCCCGGCGTCAGGAATCCCGTGTACCAGACGACCAGGGGGTCTCCGAAGAGGAAGGTCACGGCCGCGCCCAGGGCCAGGAACACGCCGAACGGGACCAGCTTGCCCGTCTTCAGCGAGATGGGACCGAAGATGATGGACCCTGTCAGCGCCCCCAGGAAGATGGTCATGAGGGCTCCCAGCGGCCCCAGGAAGGCGCCCACCATGGCCATCATCTTCATGTCCCCGCCGCCCATTGCGGGCTTCTTGAAGGCGCGCTCGCCAAGCCAGCCGACGGCGAAGAGGACGAAGAAGCCGAGCGCCGCCCCGATCATCGAGACGAGCGGTGTGGGGGGGCCCGGGAAGAACGAGGCCGCGAGCCCGGCCGCCAGACCGCCGATCGACAGTGGATCGGGGATGAGGTAGTGCTTGGCGTCCGTCACGGCGATGGCGAGCAGGAACGAGAAGAGGATCGCCCCCACCAGGCCCCGCGGGGTGGGCCCGTAGGCCAACGCCATGCCCACCCAGATGGCCAGGGTGGCCAGCTCGATGGCGGGGTACTGCCACGAGATGCGGGCCCGGCAGTGTCGACAGCGGGCTCGCAGGGCGATCCAGGAGAGCACCGGAACGTTGTCGGACCAGCGGATGGGCTCGCCGCAGGCCGGGCAGCGGCTGCGCGGCTTGACCACGCTCTCGCCCGCCGGCAGACGCGCGATGCAGACGTTGAGGAACGATCCGATGGCCGCCCCCAGAAAGGCGGCCCAGGCGACGAACACCGGGTCGGACATGCCCCCTCTCTATCCCCGCAGACCCGCCGGCGCCGATCCGGCCGGCTCGCGCGACTCGCGCATCATACCTGCGCCGTGAGGCGATCCAGGAGGATCGCGCCCGCGGCGGCGACGTTCAACGACTCCGTGCCCCCCGGCATGGGGATCGCGACGACCCGGGCCGCGGCTTCGCGCAGCGCGGCCGAGACCCCGTGGGCTTCGCTGCCCAAGGCCAGCGCCACCGCGCCCGGCGACCGCGCGGCGCGGCGCAGAGCCTCTCCGTCGGCGCCGGCGACCCACAACGGCACTCCCCGCCGGGCCAGCGCCTCGAGCAGCGAGACCGCGTCGGTTCGAAACACCGGGCGGCGCACCACCGCTCCCGCCGACGCGCGGACCACCTTGGGACCCCAGGGGTCGGCGGTCTCGCCCACCCCGATCACGGCGCTGCATCCCAGCGCGATGGCCGTGCGCGCCAGCCCTCCCACGTTTCCGGGATCACCCACGCCATCCAGGACCAGGACGACTCCGGGCTCCACATGGGCCCAGTCCCGGGCCGGAATGTGGGCGATGGCGAGCACGGGCTGCGGTGTCCGGGCATCGGCGATCTCCTCGATCACGCGCGCTTCGACGGCTTCGATCTTGTGGCCGGCGGCGGCCGCCCGGTCGAGCAGATGTCGTACCAGGGGGTCGGTGCAGGACTCCGCGTGAAGGATCGCCTCGGTGGCGAATCCCGCATCGACGACCTCCTCGACCACGCGCCGCCCCTCGGCCAGAAACCAGCCTGTGGCCTCGCGTCCCTTCCGGCGACGCAGGGAGCGCCAGATCTTTCTTTCGGCGTGGGTCGGCATGTCCGGAGTGTATCCCGCGGCATCGGCCCCTCGCGAGCCGTACCCGAGGCCATCTCCGCAGCAGGAGGTCTTCCCTGAGCCGATCCCGACCACATCCGCGCGCCGTGGCCCTCACCATCGCCGGCAGCGATTCGGGGGGAGGCGCCGGCATTCAGGCGGATCTCAAGACGTTCCAAGCCTTCGGGGTGTTCGGGACCAGCGCCCTCACCGCGGTGACGGCGCAGAACACCCGCGGAGTGCGCGCCGTGCGGACCCTCGATCCCGAGTTCGTGCGCGAGCAGATCGAGGCGGTGTGCGAGGATCTGCCGCCCGCCGCGTGCAAGACGGGTATGCTCGCCAACGCGGAGATCATCGCGGCGGTGGCGGGCGGCCTGGGCGCATGCGGTCCACCCCCCCTGGTCGTGGATCCCGTCATGGTCGCCACGAGCGGAGACCGCCTGCTCGACGAGGCGGCGATCGGGACCCTGGTCGGAACCCTGCTGCCGCTGGCCACCGTGGTCACGCCGAACGTTCCCGAAGCCGAGGCACTCACCGGCATGCGCATCCGGGGCGAGGACGATCTGGGCGAGGCGGCCCGGGCGCTGTGCGGCAGGGGCGCGCGGGCCGCGCTCGTCAAAGGCGGGCACCTGCCGGGGGCCGAGGTGGTCGATGTGCTGTGGGACGGCGCCCGCGAGCGTTGGTGGCGTTCAGCCCGGATCGAGACCCGCCACACGCACGGCACGGGATGCACGCTGTCGGCGGCGATCGCCGCCGGGCTGGCGCTCGGCGAGCCGCTGGAGGACGCCGTCGGGCGGGCGCTCGATTTCACGCGGCGGGCCATCGAGCGGGCCCCGGGGCTGGGGAGCGGTCACGGGCCCCTGGAGCACGGCCTGCCTAGCCATCACTCGCCGTAGGGGACCCAGATGTTCTTGATCTGCGAGGCGTGCCGCAGGAACCCCGGACCCGCTCCCTGCCGGGGATCGAACCAGTCCCGCGGGCGCCCGTAGTCTACCCAGGTCCGCTTCAGGTTGCCGGCCGACAGGGTTTCGACCTCCGCGCTCCCTTCCGCATCCCCGAAATACCACACCCCGTCCACATCGTCGTGTGCGGCCAGGACGGGCACGATCTCGCGCTTGAGCCCGGTGAGGATGTTGACCGCACCGCCGGGCAGATCGGACGTATCGAAGATCTGGTAGAGATCGGTCGCCGGCAGGGGCCAGCGCTCCGAGGCCACGGCCACCACGCCGTTGCCGAGCGCGAGGGCCGGCATGACGGCCGAGATGAACCCGAGCAAGGCCGGCTCCTCCGGGCAGACGATTCCCACGATCCCCAGGGGCTCCGGCATGGCCAGCGTCACGTTGCGGAACGGCGTGCGGTGGACCGCCCCGTCCCACTTGTCGGCCCAGGCCGCGTAGGTGAACAGCCGATCGATCGCGGCCTCGACCTCGCGGCTCGCCACCTCGCCGCCGCACCCGGTCAGCGTCCGGAGGCGTTGCTCGAACTCCTCCTGCCGCGCGCCCAGGTTCTCGGCCACGTAGTAGAGCACCTGCGCCCGCAGGTGGCCCGTCGCGCGAGCCCACGCGGTGGCTCCCGCCGCCTCGACCGCGTTGCGCACGTCCTTTCGGTTGGCGCGCGCCACCTCCTCAAGCGGACGACCGCGGTGGTCCAGCACGTCCAGGCTGTAGCCCTGATCGGGCCGCACCTGCTTGCCGCCGATGTACAGCTTGGCGGTGCGATCCAGCGGGGGCGGCCCTCCACGGCTTGAGCCGTCCGGATCGGTCGCGCCCTCCCCTTCGTCCGCCGCGTCCGTCTCCGGGTCCGGATCGGGCACCCCCTCTCCGGTCTCGGGCTGCGGCCGGGACCCGTTCCCGTACACCGGGATCTCGTCTTCCGACTCCGCGGCCGGGCGCTCCTTCACGTACTCCCAAAGGCCCTCGCGCCCCCCTTCCCGACCGAAGCCGCTCTCGCGGTACCCTCCGAAGCCCGACGCCGCGTCGAAGAGGTTCGTGCAGTTGATCCAGACGGTTCCCGCCTTGATCTGGGAGGCGATGTCGAGCGCCAGATTCACGTTCTCGGTCCACACGCTGGCCGCGAGTCCGTACCGCGTGTTGTTGGCGAGGGCCACCGCCTCCTGCGGCGTGCGGAAGGTCATCTGCACCACCACCGGGCCGAAGATCTCGACCTGGGCGATGGTCGCGGCCGGCGAAACGTCCGTGCACAGCGTCGGCGGATAGAACCACCCGTCGCGGGGCACGCTCCACGAGGGCTGCCAGATGGTGGCCCCCTCCTCGCGCCCCTCTTCCACGAGATGCTGGATCTTCTGGAGCTGGACGGGCGCGATGATCGCGCCGATGTCGACGCCCTTGTCGAGCGGATCGCCCATGCGAAGCGTCTCCATGCGCGCGCGCAGCTTGTCGGCGAGCCGGTCGGCGATCCCCTCCTGGGCCAGGATTCGCGAGCCGGCGCAGCACACCTGCCCCTGGTTGAACCAGATCGCGTCGACCACCCCCTCGACCACGCTGTCCAGATCGGCGTCGTCGAAGACCACGAAGGGCGACTTGCCGCCCAGCTCGAGCGAGATCTTCACGCCGCGGCCGGCGGTGGCTCTACGGATGATGCGCCCCACCTCGGTCGACCCGGTGAACGCGATCTTGTCCACGTCCGGGTGGTCGACCAGCGCGGCCCCGGTGCTTCCGTCGCCCGTCACGATGTTCACGACGCCCGCCGGCAGATCCACCTCGTCGCACAATTCGGCGAAGCGGAGCGCGGTGAGCGAGGTGAACTCGGCGGGCTTGAGGACGACCGTGTTCCCCATGGCCAGGGCGGGCGCGATCTTCCACGCCAGCATGAGCAGCGGGAAGTTCCACGGGATGATCTGACCGACGACGCCCAGCGGCTCTTGCCCCGCCAGCTCTCGCTCCATGAGCTGGGCCCACCCCGCGTGGTGATAGAAGTGGCGCGCGACGAGCGGGATGTCGATGTCGCGCGCCTCGCGGATGGGCTTCCCGTTGTCGAGCGTCTCGAGGGTCGCGAAGAGACGCGAGTGCTTCTGCACGTGGCGCGCCATGGCGTACAGGTAGCGGGCCCGGCCGTGACCCCCCAGGGCCGCCCACGCCTCCTGCGCGGCCCGGGCGGCGGCGACCGCCGCGCCCACGTCCCCCGGCGAGCCGAGCGCGATCTGCCCCAGCTCCTCCTCGTTGGCGGGGTTGAGGGTCGCGAAGCGGCGTCCGCTCTCCGGCTCGACCCAGGCGCCTCCGATGAAGTGCCCGAAGCGGGGCCCACGTCGGGCGATCCATTGCCGGGCCACATCGGCGGCCTCGGGCGCCGGCCCGTATTCCATGGTCTCGAACAGCTCCGCGATCTTCGGCATCGCTCCCTCCTCTACCCCACGCCTCCGGCGCCCCCGTCCGCCGTGCGGGCGGCGCGCGACCGGCGCGTCATCAACCCAACGGGTGCCGGTAGAAAGCCGAATACCGGCCCGTCGCCCAGTGCTCCAGCTGTCGCTCGATGTCGGAGAGGAGCGAGCTGGCCCCGATGCGGAACAGCGCGCGGTCGAGCCACGCGTCGCCCAGCTCTTCCTTGACCAGGATCAACCACTCCAGGGCCTGCTTCGCCTTTCCGATTCCTCCGGCGGGCTTGAGGCCCACCCGGCAACCCGTGAGCTCGCGGTACCCGCGGATGGCCCGTGCCATCACCAGGCCCACGGGAAGCGTGGCGTTGACCGACTCCTTGCCCGTGGACGTCTTGATGAAGTCGGCCCCCGCCAACATGCAGGTCCAGCTCGCTCGAGCCACGTTGCGCAACGGTCCCAGCTCGCCCGTGGCCAGGATGGTCTTCAGGTGCGCTTCGCCGCAGGCCTCCCGGAACGCGCGCACCTCGTCGTACAAGGCCGCCCAATCGCCGGTCAGGACGTGCCGGCGCGTGATGACGATGTCGATCTCGGCGGCACCCGCCTCCACCGCGTCGTGGATCTCTTCGACCCGGCGGCCGAACGGCGTGAGGCCGGCGGGGAAGCCCGCCGCGACGGCGCATACCGGGATCCCCGATCCCGCGAGCGCCTCGACAGCCGCCGGCACCATGGCCGGATAGACGCACACCGAGGCCACCCGCAGCCCCAGGTCGCCGCACCCCAGCGCCTCCAGCAGATCGGGGCGCACGGGCCGCCGCGCCTTGTCGGCCAGTCGCGCCACCCGGCCGGGCGTGTCGTCCCCCGAGAGGGTCGTCAGATCGATCATGGTGACGGCCCGCAGGAGCCATGCGGCCTGCCATTCCTTCTTGATGCTGCGCCGGGTCCCCAGGGTGGCCGCGCGCCGCTCGATCGCGCT
>JBFIOX010000093.1:0-8947 GCA_041610455.1 Gemmatimonadota bacterium | reverse complement strand
GGATGACGCCGCCGCCGCCGAGTTGGCGGCCGACAAGGGCGTGAAGGCGGTCGAGGCCGAGGTCGCGCTCGATCTCGTGCCCGGCCTCGACGACGTGCAGTGGGGGATCGAGGAGCTGCCGGCCGACGCCACGCCGGCGGGTCACGATCCCACGACCGCGTTCTTCTTCCCCTTCCAGTGGGACATGCACATCATCGACGCCGATGATGCCTGGAACGCGGGCTTCAACGACGCGAGCGGGGTCGACGTCGCGATCCTCGACACCGGGATCGACCCGTTCCACACGGACATGATCGGGCGCGTCGACGCGGCCCGCAGCGCCGCGTTCACCCCGTCGTTCAACGGCGCCGGCCCGATCTGGGGGGACGACCACCTCCACGGCACGCACGTCGCCGGGACGGTCTCGACCAACGGGTTCGGCACCTCGGGCGTCGCGCCGCACGCCACGCTGATCGCGGTCAAGGTCTGCAACATCTTCGGCGGGTGCCCGACCGGCGCGCTCATCGGCGGGATCGTCTACGCCGGCGACCTCGGCGTCGACGTGATCAACATGAGCCTGTCGGGCGCGTTCTCGAAGTCGGGTCTCGGGACGTTCGTCGCCCTCTTCAACCGGGCGGTCAACTACGCGAACTCGCGGGGCGTGATGGTGGCCTCCGCGGCCGGGAACCAGGCGCAGGATCTCCAGCACAACGGGAACGTCGTCCGCTTCCCGTGCGAGTCCGGTGCGGGGGTGTGCGTGTCGTCGACCGGCCCCACCGACGAGCCGGCGTTCTACACCAACTACGGCACGAGCGCGATCAACGTCGCCGCGCCGGGCGGGGACAGCACCAAGGATCCCAGCCCGTTCAACGACGTCGTGCTGTCTCCGTGCAGCACGCTCAGCCTCCTGATCCCCGTCTGCTCGGGGAACAACTTCTACCTGTTCCTCCAGGGGACCAGCATGGCCACCCCGCACGTGGCGGGCGCAGCGGCGCTGCTCGACGCGCAGTCCGGCGGCAGCATGAACGCCGGCCAGCTCAAGTCGTCGCTGCAGAACACGGCCGATGACCTCGGGAAGAAGGGGACCGATCCCTTCTTCGGCAAAGGTCGGATCAACGTCGGTCGCTTGCTGGGCGCGATCCCCTAACCGGGGCGAAGGACACGGAGTAGGACGCGAGGGGCGGCCTCCGGGCCGCCCCGTCCTTTTGTGGCCGTGCTCGCCCTCTCTTGGCCGCGCTCGCCCTCTTTTGGCCGCGCTCGCCCAGTCGGGCTCAGCGGATCACATCCGCCTCCCTCAGCGCGACGCGCAGCCGCTCGACGCGCCCGCGGTTCACGCCGAGATCGGACCGTCCCACCCGGGAAGCGGATCGCACGACGATCTCGCCGTCCTCCGGCTCGAGCAGCAGCTCGAGGTCATCGACGAAGCGAAAGACGAGGCTCCTCGCTTCGGCGTGCAGATAGGTTTCGGTCGCCGAGACCACCCGCGTCCGCGTCATCCGCTCGACGACCTCGACCGCGCGGGCCCAGGCCACCGGGCCGGGCCCGAGCTCGAAGGGGGGCGCCCGCCGCTCGACGTCGGGATCGGCGGTATGCACGCAGTTCGGGGTCGGGGGGCAGGGCGCGAGGGCTCCGTCGCGCACCCCCAGCGTGGGCGGCGCGGGCGCGCCGCACGCGGACGAGAGGAGGAGGATCGCCGCGCCGGCGGCGGACACCCCCGCGAATCTCCGGGGCGGCGGCGCGCTCACGTTCGAAGCACCGTAGGATCGCGACATGTTGTCGTTTCTGAACCTCGTGAATAGCTTCGCGAGGGAGGCGGGACCGGGGGACCCCGCCTCGCGCATCGCGACGGTCGTGTGGACGCAGGGCGCTTTCCTGGGATCGAATCCGAACTCCTTCCTTTCGGGTCGTCGTCGCGGCCCCTCTGATCCGCCCCCGCGGTTCGATAACAGGCACAGGAGCCACCATGATTCGCCTCGCCTCGGTCGTGACCCTGCTCGGCGCGAGCCTCACGCTCGGCATCGCCCCGCTGCAGGCGCAGGAGGAAGCCCCCAACCCGTTCGTCCGCGAGAGCTACTGGAAGGTCAGCTACGGAGACCTGGACGCGTGGACCAACGGTTACACGCAGTACGTCGCCCCGATCCTCGCCGCCCTCCAGGAGGAGGGTCTCATCACCGGGTTCACCGCCTCGACCCACAACACGGGGGGGCGCTACAACTTCCGCCTCGCGCTCATCGTCCCGGATTGGAACTCGATCCATCCGGCGGTCCAGCAGCTCACGTCACGCCTGGCCGGGTCCGGAGCCCCGAACATGGCGGGAATGATCTTAGGCCACACCGACAACATCTGGGAGCTCACCGACCTCGTGCAGCGGGAGGACGCGCCGCCCAACGAGTACCTCTACGTGGCCTCGTTCCAGGTGAAGAGCGATCAGATGGGGGCCTGGAACGGCTACTACGAGGAGGTCTGGAAGCCCGCCCTGCAGCGCGCCATGGACGCGGGGCACCTGAACGGTTGGGCCGTCGAGGAGCACGCGCACGGCGGGGACATGAACTGGCAGCTGCTCTACCTGCTGCCGAGCTGGGATGCGGCGGATGACGTGTGGAGCGTCGTGTTCGCGGCCTTCGAGGGGGCCGGAGCCCGCGGCCAGGCCATGATGGGGGCCTTCGTGGAGCACGAGGACAACATCTGGGAGACCATCTCGGTCGAGACCGGCAACGACAACTAGGCCGGACGGCCGCCGGGGCTCGGCCGGGACCTCCAGGCCGGCGGATCGACGCGGCCGGGACCGGGGCGCGACGCAGCGCGCGCCCCGGCCCGGTCGCCCCTCTAGTTGTTGTTCGGGCGGAACCCTGCCGTCAGACGGTTCTCGGCCGGCTTAGGCGCCTGCACGGTGTCCGCCACGCGTTCCTTGAGCCCCTTGCCGGCCCGGAACGTGGGGACGGTCCTCGCCGCGATCCAGATGTTCTGACCGGTCTGCGGGTTACGGCCGCTGCGCGCTTTCCGCATGCGCGTACCGAACGACCCGAAGCCCGTCAGGGTGAAGTCGCGGCCGGCGTCCAGCTCGGTCGCGATGATCCCCCGCCCGGAATCCGTGCCGAAGATGCAGTCGATGGCTTCCACCGCCTTCGCCTTGGAAAGCCCCGTCCTCTTGGCCAGCCGGGTCGCGAATTCATCCTTCGTCATGGAACCTCCCCCTGTGGGATGAGCGGACGACGAGCGCGAGCGCTCGAGGAATGCCTCGGTCTTGTCGTGGGGCCGCGCTCCGACCGTCTCCAGACGGGACACGGGGGGCGATGACGGCCCGTTGCGGGCCGATTCCAGCGCGGCGAAACGGCGAATCCGATCAACGCGTGCGACCCCTGTACGAGCGCACGGGCGGGACCCAGACAGTGTCGCCCCGCCGGGGCGATGGCGTCAAGGAGGCGGGCGCCCGCCGCTACCCGTCGAGCGGCAGGAAATCCCTCAGCCGGAGCTTGGTCTGGTGATCCTTGATGCGCACACCCCGCATGTTCTCGCCCCGCACGTAGGTGCGCTGCCAGCCCTGCTCGACCGCCTCTTCCTTGCGCGCGTTGAGGTCGTCGATGAAGGCCGCCCGCGACTCCCGCCACTCGAGGTATTGTTTGGCGGTGCGGCGGTCCTTCGCGACGTCCTGTGTGCGCGGCTGGAAGCTCTCCAGGTAGTGGCGCGGGAAAGGCACGATGCGGCACACCGGCTCGCCCTTCTCGAACCGGACCCAGTGCTTGGGCCGGGTGATCTTCCAGTTCATCGTGAAGGTGAAGGGCGCCCAGTCCGTCTCCACGATCCCCTCGAGCGGCACGATGCCGTCCTTGAAGAGGTTGGGGGTGCCCTTGACCCAGATGTTGTGGTCCTTGGTGGTCCGGAAGAGGTAGCCGGGGGTGAAGGTCAGCACGCCGCTTCCGAAGTGCGATGCCACCGAGTCCACGGGCCCCTCGTCCCACTTGAACTTGATGGCGTCCAGATCGGGCTTGCCGTTCCAGCGCACCGAGAACCCGGTAGGTGAGAGGAGGTCCCACCCCGCCTGGTTCGCGATGAGGAGCGGCAGGCACCGGTACGCGAAGCGTTCCGGCAGCGCATCCATCCACTCGCGGCGCTGCTCTCCCGTCACCAGCTCGAGGGCCGACTTGGAGACCCGATAGGCGGTGAGCTGGAGGGTGCGGGCCTGCGGCGGGCGCGACTTGGTGTTCTTGGCCACGTGGGCTCCCGGTGTTGGTGGGTAACGCAGCGCGCTTCGTCGCCAATGTAGCGCCCGGGAGTCCTCCCGACGCACCAGGGCGGGTGCCTGGCTCCCGGAGGCGGATTCCGTGGAGTCGCCCTCCCGCCGCGTGTGTGCCTCCGCCCCGCTCGGACGTCCCCCCCGGTACAGGACCGAGAGCCGATCGACGGACCACGTACAGGACGGAGCGGGAGAATGCGCAGCAAGACGAAGACTCGGATCGTGTGGGGCACCGCGGCGGCGCTGCTCGCCTGCGCCTCCATGGCGGTGGCCGCCGACAGGCGCGCGGAGTGGGCGCGCGGGGAGGAGCCCGAGGTCGTCCGCATCGAGGGCACGGTGCGCGACGCGGACACCGGTCGGCCCGTGGGCGGCGCCCAGGTGTTCATCTCGGGCACGGTGATCGCCACGCTGACCGACGGCCGTGGCGCGTACGCGCTGGAGGGGGCGGACGAGGAGCTGGTCGGGCGGCGGGTGCGCGTCACGGTCCGCGCGCTCGGGTACCGCGAGTCGAGCCGCGAGCTGGATGTCGGGGCCGCCGGCCCCCACACGCTCGATTTCCAGATCGATCCCGCGCCGTTGACGGGCCCGGACGTGGCGGGGCCCGAAGCGCGGGAGGAGCTCCGCGAGGCGGATACGCCGGTCGAGCCGGGCCAGAGGCGCTCGGAGGCCGCGGCCCCGCATCGAAACGTCCCGGGAGTGGCCGGCAAAGCGGCGATCCCCATGTCGGAGCTCAGCCTGAACGCCGTGGGGACCCTGCGCGGCCGCTACAACCGCGACTTCCACACCGAGAGCTACGCCTACGTCGACGAGAACGACTGGAAGGCGCCGCGCGACGCGCCGCTCTCCACGTTCTCGATCGACGTCGATCGCGCCTCCTACTCGAACGTGCGCCGCTTCATCACCAACGGACAGCGCCCGCCGGTCGACGCGGTGCGTATCGAGGAGCTGGTCAACTACTTCACCTACGACTATCCGGAGGCCGGCGGCGAGCATCCGTTCGCGGTGTCGACCGAGCTCGCGACGGCCCCGTGGAACGAGGACCACCGGCTGCTCCGGATCGGCATCCAGGGCATGCGGGTGGACCTCGAGAACCTGCCGCCGTCGAACCTGGTCTTCCTGCTGGACGTGTCGGGCTCCATGCAGCCGGCCAACAAGCTGCCCCTGCTCAAGCGATCGCTGCGACTGCTGGTCAACGAGCTACGGCCCGAGGATCGGGTGGCGATCGTGGTGTACGCCGGAGCCGCGGGCCTCGTCCTCGAGTCCACCTCGGGACGGCACAAGGGGCGCATTCGCGACGCCATCGAGAACCTCGAGGCGGGGGGCTCGACGGCGGGCGGGGCGGGCATCCGGCTCGCCTACGAGGTCGCGGCGAAGCACCACATCGCGGGCGGCAACAATCGGGTGATCCTCGCCACCGATGGCGACTTCAACATCGGCGCCTCGAGCGACGCGGAGATGACCCGTCTGATCGAGGAGAAGCGCCGCCAGGGCACGTTCCTCACGGTGCTCGGCTTCGGGATGGGGAACCTGAAGGACTCGAAGATGGAGGCGCTCGCCGACCACGGGAACGGCAACTACGCCTACATCGACAACCTGCTCGAGGCCCGCAAGGTGCTGGTGACGGAGATGGGTGGGACGCTCCTCACGATCGCCAAGGACGTGAAGATCCAGGTCGAGTTCAATCCGTCCCGCGTGCAGGCCTACCGGCTCATCGGGTACGAGAACCGGCTGCTGGCGGCCGAGGACTTCAACGATGACACCAAGGACGCCGGAGAGCTCGGCGCCGGTCACACGGTGACGGCGCTGTACGAGGTGGTGCCGGTGGGCGCGCCCGCGGTGGCCACGCGCTCGGTGGATGCGCTTCGTTACGGATCCGGCGAGGAGCCCGAGGGTCCGGACGACATGCGCCCCTCGCTCGGCGCGGGCACCGACGAGCTGGCGTTCGTGAAGCTGCGCTACAAGGCGCCGGACGGCGACCGCAGCCGGCTCATCGAGCGGCCGGTGCGCGATCGCGTGACGAGCCCCTCGGTGGACCTGCGATTCGCCGCCTCGGTGGCGGCCTTCGGCATGCTGCTCCGGGATTCCGAGCACTGCCGCGGGTTCACGCTGGGAGATGTGATCCGGTTGGCCCGCGGGGCGATCGGGGAGGATCGGCACGGCTACCGGTCCGAGTTCGTGCGCTTGGTGCGCGCGGCCGAGGAGCTGGGGCTCCTGGAGTCGGCCGGAGGCTAGGCGGGCGGGTCGAGCGAGACGGCACCCCTGCGAGGGCTTCGGCGCCGTGAGTCTGTCGAGCGAGACGCCACCGATTCGAGGACCTCGGGCGCCGCGAGGCTTCGGTCAGGGAAAGTGTAGAACGAGAGAGGGGCGCTCCGCGGAGCGCCCCTCTCGCATCATCCGTCGCGTGCCGGCCCTCGGATCAGAAGGACGGGATGCGGCCGCTGCCGCCGCCGTCGGGATCGGGCACCGGTGGCAGGGGCTTGGCCAGGTCGAGCGCCAGCGGTTGCCCGTTCACGTCGGTGGCGCCCGCCAACCCGATGCGGTCGCCCAGGAACAGGACGCGCAGCACCAGCCGCTGCGGAACGCCGGCGACCTCGGGCGAGAAATCGATGATCACGTTCCCGCTCTCGAAGGTCCAGTCGCCGGACAGCTTCACGTCGATGCCGGTGCCCGGGATGAAGACGCGACCCGTCAGCGTCGAGCGCGTGCCCAGCGACAGGCGAATATCGGATCCGTCGGGGGGCGGCGTCCCGGGGGGCAGATCGATCAGATCGGCCGGCCGATAGTTGCCGGCGATGGTGCGGAACATCGTTCGGAACGGCACCCCGAGCGGACTACTCTCGCAAGCCGTGACGCCGATGAGGAGGGTGACCGCGACGAACGTGCTCAGACGATTCCGAACGTGGCTCATGCGCATGAGCACCTCCATCGAGAAAGACGACTACCGCAGGCCCAGAGAGCGCCACCCTCGCGAGAAGGGTAGCCTGTAAAATACCATCTCTCGCTCGGCCGCGGGAGGCGCCGGGGTGAGTCCCGGACCGCCGGCGGCGCGCCACCGCACCCACCCCGAGCCCTGCGCATCGATCATGGTCACCCTATTCCCCATCGCCCGGGCCCTGGTCCCGGTCGACTCGGCCGCCGCGGCCCGCATCGGCGCGCGCAACTACGACGAGTTCCAGAGCGACGAGGAGGTCTGGCGCGCCATTCGGGACGCCCCGGAATCGGTGCTCCGGATCACCATGGCCCATTGCGACGCCGGCGACCTCGACGACCTCCTCGCGGGGGATTCGGACGAGGCGCTCGCGCGGGCGACGCGCAACATGGCCGAGCTGCGCGCATCTCCCCTGACGCGCGAGGTCGCGCGCGTCGTCTACGTGTACGAGCTCGTCGACCCCCGGCGCCCCGGCGTGCGGCAGATCGGGCTGGGCGGGATGGCGCGGACCGCGGCGATCCGGACGGAGGAGCGCCCGGGCGGGACGATCATCCGCAACGAGGGCGTGCGGGCGCCCAAGGCGCGGGGGCGGGCCCGCCTCGTCGAGGCCACGCGCGCCTTCATCGGCACCGTGAACCTCGCGGTGCCCGACGCGACGGGCTCGCTGGCCGGGGCGCTCGAGCGGTACGCCGACGGAACCCCCTTCGACCACCACGCGGTCGACGAGGGCGGGGTCGAGCACCGCATCTGGCTCGTGCGCGATCCGGCGACGGTGACGCGGTTCCAACAGCGGCTCTCCGAAGAGCCCGAGGCCTACGTCGCCGATGGAAACCACCGGAGCGCGGCCGCCGCCATGCTGGGGCAGGAGGGCTTCCTGGCCGTGTTCTTTCCCGCCGCCCGGATGGCGATCGCCCCCTACAACCGCCTCGTGCGACTCGAGGACCGCGGTGCCGCGGCCGCGCTGCCTGACCGGCTGGGGGCGCGCTTCGACGTGGGCCCCGCTCCGGGCCCGGACGCCTACCAACCCGTTCTGACCCACGAGATCGGGCTCTACGGCGCCGCAAGAGTCTGGCTCCGCCTGGTGCCCCGGCCCGACGCGTTCGACCCGGCCGACGCGGCGGCCTCGATCGACCACGACATCGTGCAGCGATGGGTATTCGCCGAGGCGCTCGGGATCGCCGACCCGGGCGACGACCGCCTCACGTTCGTCGGGGCCCACCGCGACGCGGCCTGGTTACAGGGCGAGGTCGACGCCGGTCGGGCCGATGTGGCGGTCACCCTCCCCGCGGTGACCATGGAGCAGTTCGTCGCGGTATGCCGCCAGCGACGCATGATGCCGCCCAAGTCCACCTGGTTCGAGCCCAAGATCCGGAGTGGCCTGGTGATGGCCCTGCTCGATTGAGCTACGGCCAGAGCGTCTCGAAGAAGCTCCGGATCCGCGCCTCGCTCCCGCCGAGCGCGCCGACGTCGTGGCCCGCGCCCTCGTAAAGGAAAGCCTCGAACGCGGGCGGCGTCCGCCCGAGCGCGTCCATCGCCGCGATGAGCGCGTCGGCCTGGCTCACCGAGATGGTGGCATCGGCCGTGCCGTGGTGGATTTGCGTCCACGGGTGATCGGATGCGAACAGCACGGCCGAGCGTCGAACCAGCTCCCGCCGCATGTCGCCCAGCGTGATCTCGCCCCGCACCCACGGCTGGATGAACTCCTGGTTCAGGTAGTCCTCGAAGTCGTTGGCGGGAGGGAGTCCGTTCGCCAGATCGGCCACGATGGCCCGCACCCAGTCGTCGAAGAAGTCGGTGAGCGACAT
>JBFIOX010000092.1:0-8957 GCA_041610455.1 Gemmatimonadota bacterium | reverse complement strand
GAGGAAGTCCTCGAACGCCTCCCCCGACGCCCGAAGGATGTCCACGCCCGCGTTGAGCGTGTGCGCCCCCGGGCCCTCGCGCGTGTACTGCAGGCTCGCGCCGATCCCCGACGAGGGCACGTCGAACTGGTCGAGCGACGGCTCCTCCGAGTCGCGCGTCGGATCTTCGGCCGAGAACGAGTTGGCGTACGTCTGGGTCTGGAAGAAGGCGGCCGCGCTCCACTTCGAGCCGTCCTCCGTGTCCAGCGTGGCCCCGATCTGCCCGAAGCCGGCGCGTGTGGAGTTCCTGCGCAGCGGGGTGGCGTTGACCTTGTCCTCGTCGAAGTAGCTGCCCTGTGCGTGCAGCACGAGTCCCGGCGCCGCGTCGATCGAGACGCGACCCCGGAGCATCGCGTGATCGGACGCCGAGGGCACGTCGATTCGCCCGCGCAGGTCCTCTCGCGTCAGGATGTACCCGTCCGAGTCGAACAGCTCGCCGGCCACGTACCCCTGGACACTGCTCGTCGCGAAGGAGCCCAGCGCGTCGCCGCGGAACGTGGAGAAGCTCCCGCCCTCGGCGCCCGCCGACAGCCCCCCGCGCTCGGGCCTTCGCGTGATGACGTGGATGACCCCGGCCAGGCTCTGTCCGCCCCAGCTCACCGTGGCGCCCCCCCGCACGATCTCGATCCGCTCGATCGCCTCGATGGGAACCTGGCTCCAGCGGACCCAGCCGAAGTAGGGGTCGTTGAGCGGCACCCCATCGACCAGCACCAGGGTGCGGCTCGCGGCCGTGCCGCCGAGCCCCCGGATGGTCACGGCCTGCCACGACGGGTGGGCGACGCCGGCCGGCACCTGCAAGCGGAAGTTGACGCCCGGGACCTCGAGCAACACGTCCTGGAGCGTCTGGGCCGCCGAGAGTCTCAGCTGCTCGCGCCCGATCACGGTCACGTGGACCGGCACGTCCCGCACCTCGGTTTCCGTCCGTGAGGCCGACACGACCAGCTCGCGCAGGCGATAGACCGTATCCGGCGCCGTCTCCTGTCCCACGAGCGCCGGCGCCCGGACCGGGCCCGCCGGTTCGAGGCCCAGGGCCGCTCCGGCGACGCAGAGGCCGATCCAGCGACGACGCACCCGCCGGTCGGCCGCCGCCCCCGACCCGACCCGGCCGTCGACCGCACGCGGCGCGACCCGGCCGCTCATCCGAGGCTCTCCTTCACGAGGGCGCTCACCAGCTTGGGATCGGCCCGGTTGTCGGTCGCTTTCATGACCTGGCCCACGAAGAATCCCGCCAGACCCTTCTGCCCATCGCGAAAGCGCGCCACCTCGTCGGGGTGGGTGGCCAGGACGTGCTCGACGACCTCCTGGATGGCGTCTTGATCCGAGATGCGGGCGAGCCCGTCGCGCGCCACGATCTCCGCGGGATCCCCTCCCTCCGAGATCAACCGCGCCAGGACGTCCTTGGCCGCGGCGCGCGAGATCTCGCGCTTCTCGACCATGGCGACCAGGGCGCCGAGCGCCTGGCCGGTGAGACGCGACTCCTCCCCATCGGCGGTCAGCCCCCGCACGTCGTGCACCAGCCAGTTGGCGATGTGGGTCGGTTCCACATCCTCGCGCAGGGCACTCTCGAAGAACGACACCGATCCCTCCGAGGCGCTGAGCAGGTCGGCGAGGTCCTCGGGCAGGCCCAGCGCGTCCCGGAAGCTCCCGAACGCTTGGCGCAGCCGGGGGGAGGCCGCGCGGGCCCGTGCGCGCTCCGCCGCCCCGCTGTCGGCCCCGACGACGGTCTTCTGCTCGCGCGGGGCGCGCTTCGCCTCCGCCGCGCGCGCACCGGTCGTCTTGTTCCACGAATCGCGCAGCTCGACGGTGCGATTGAACACGAGGTGCCTCGCCCCCGACCCGCCCGCATCGCTCGCGGTCCGTTCCGACTCGTCGCCCCCCTCCACCCGGGACGGGCCCCCGCCCGACGCCGCTCCCCCCGACGCCGCCGTGACCCCCGACACCGCGCGCGTCGGCCGATCGCGCGTGAAGTACCCCAGGCGCTCGAACTGGTAATACGCGTCCTCCGGGTGCTCCATCACGCCGGGCTCGATGCGGGCCCCCTCGACCACCTCGAGCGAACCGGGGTTGAGGCTGTCAAGGAAGTTCCCCACCGCCTCGGGGTCGGGATGCCGGAAGAGCCGGTCGTACAGACGAACCTCCGCGGGCACCGACTCGGTGGCCGAGACCCAGTGAATGGTGCCCTTCACCCGCCGCCCGTCGGGGGCTGACCCGCCTCGGGTCGCCGGGTCGTAGGTACAGCGCAGCTCCACGGCCTTCCCGCCCGCGTCCTTGACGACGTCCCGGCAGGTGATGAAGTAGGCGTGGCGCAGCCGAATCTCGCGTCCCGGCGCCAGCCGCTTGAACCCGTGGGGCGGGCTCTCCTCGAAATCGTCCCGTTCGATGTACAGCTCGCGGGTGAAGGGGACGCGTCGCGATGCCGGCCACTCGGACGGCGGCTGCTCGATGTCGTGCGGGAAGTACTCCGCTTCGAGCCAGTCCACCTCGCCCTCCGGGAAGTTCTCGATCACCACCCGGAGGGGGCGGACCACGCACAGGACGCGCGGGGCCCGCCGGTTCAGGGCGTCCCGGATGGCCCATTCCAGCGTCTCGAGGCTGACGCGGTTCTCCGCCTTGCCGATCCCGATCTGATCGCAGAAGGCGCGGATCGCCTCCGGCGGGACCCCCCGCCGCCGAAGACCGGCCAGCGTGGGCATGCGCGGATCGTCCCAGCCCGACACGCGGCCATCCTCGACCAGCGTGAGCAATTTCCGCTTGCTCACGACCGTATAGTCGAGGTTGCGGCGCGCGAACTCGTACTGCCGGGGGCGGGGCGACCACGAGCCGAGCTCCTCGTCGCCGCCCCCTTCCGCGCCGGCGATCTCCCCGATGCCGGCCGCCGCGGGCCGGGTGTGGTCGAGAAACCAATCGTAGAGCTCGCGATTGTCCTGGAACTCGAGGGTGCAGAGCGAGTGCGTGATGCCTTCGATGGCGTCGGACTGCCCGTGCGCCCAGTCGTACATGGGGTAGATCGGCCAGGCGTCGCCGGTGCGGTAATGGTGCGCGTGCCGAATCCGGTACATCAGCGGGTCGCGCATCTTCATGTTGGCGGCTGTCAGGTCGATCTTGGCGCGCAGCACGTGCGATCCGTCCTCGAACTCGCCCGCGCGCATGCGTCGGAACAGGTCCAGGTTCTCTTCGACCGAGCGGTCGCGGTACGGGCTGGGGCGGCTGGGCTCCGTGACCGTCCTGCGGTACTCGCGGATCTCCTCCTCGGACAGGCTGTCCACGTACGCGAAGCCATCCTCGATCATGCGGATCGCCAGGCGATACAGGGCCTCGAAGTAGTCCGACGCGTACCGGATGTCGCCCTCCCACTCGAAGCCCAGCCAGCGGATGTCGCGCGCGATCGCCTCCACGTAGGCCGGGTCCTCGGTGGTGGGGTTGGTATCGTCCATGCGCAGCGTGGTGCGGCCGCCGTATTCGGCCGCCACGCCGAAATCGAGACAGATGGCCGAGGCGTGGCCGATGTGCAGGAATCCGTTGGGCTCGGGTGGGAAGCGTGTCAGCACCCGCCCGCCGTGCTTTCGCGCCGCCACGTCGTCGGCCACGATCTGTCGGATGAAGTCCAGGCCGGGTCTGTCGTCCATGGGGGAAGCTAACATCGGATGGGCGTGCGGGGACTCGGACCGTACGGCCTGGAAGCCCGCGGGCGAGATCCCCCCGCCCGCGGGCCCTCACCCCGCCGTCAGCGCTTCAACTTCCGCGACACCCACAGGATGAGGAGGGCGCCGCCCACGGCCAGCACCATGCTGCCGAAGTTGAAGCCGCTGATGCTTCCGATTCCCAGGGCGCTTCCGACGAACCCGCCGATCCACGCTCCCCCGACCCCGAGAAGCATCGTCTTGAACCAGCCGCCCGGGTCGTCTCCGGGCATGATCCACTTGGCGAGCGCCCCCGCCACGAGCCCGAAGAGGGCCCACCACAGGAGTCCCATGAGGTCACCTCCGCGATGCCGCATCGTCGAACCACGGTCGTCGTACCCTCCTACCTACGATCTCCGCGCCGCGCAAGATTCGCGGCCAGGGCCGTCTGGTGCCGCTGGAAGCCCAGGACGAGGATCGACCCGGCGAGCAGGAGATTGACCAGCTTCCCCGCCCCGAACGCGAGCGCCGGCTCGCCTCCGGCCGCGATGACGCCCGGGGCGGCGAAGATGGGGCCGAGCACCGACAGCACGAGAAGCAGGAGGTTCACCGAGCTCTCGCCGATCCCGATGAGCGGGGTGGCCCGAGGCCAGCGACGCATGGCGACCCAGCACCCGAGGGCGAACGCGTAGTACGCGGCTCGCCAGGCGGGACTCGCGATCCCCGAGGCCCGGAAGGATGCCCCGAGGACCAGATCGAGGATCGCGAAGACCGGGGTGACCAGGTAATAGAGATGGAGAAGCCGGGTACGCTGGATCACGCCGCGGACTCGCCCTCCCGGTAGAGATGCACGTCGCGTTGCGGGAACGGAATCGAACAGCCGGCCCCTTCGAGCGCTTCCTTCACCCTCCGCACGATGCCCCACCGCACGTCCCAGTACTCCGATGTCCGGCACCACGGGCGGGCCACGAAGTTGACCGATGAGTCGGCCAGCTCGTGCACCTCCACCACCGGAGCGGGGTGCTCGAGGACCCCGGGGGTCGACGAGAGGACGTCGACGATGGTCTGTCGCGCCATCCCGAGATCGTCGTCGTAGGAGACCCCGATCAGCAGATCGATGCGCCGCGTGTCGTTGGTCGTGAAGTTCTTGATCACCTTTCCGAACACCTCGGAATTGGGGATCACGATGCGCACGTTGTCGGGTGTGTTGAGGGTGGTGGTGAAGATGCCGATCTCCGCGACCTTGCCGAGGCTGCCGCCCGTCTCGACCAGGTCGTCGACGCGGAAGGGCCGGAAGATCAGGAGCATCACGCCGGCCGCGAAGTTCGACAACGTGCCCTGCAGGGCGAGCCCCACCGCGAGCCCCGCCGCCCCCAGCACCGCGACGAACGAAGCCGTGGGGATGCCGAACAAGCCGAGCACCGCCACCACGACCAGGAGCAGGGCGAGCCAGTAGGCGATGCCGCTGAGAAAGGGGACGAGGGTGGGGTCGAGGCTCCGACGCTCGAGCACGCGACCCACGCCGCGCTGGGCCCGCCGGGCGAGCATGCGCCCGATGATGAGCACCGTGATGGCACCGAGGACGCGCAGTCCCCAGGTGGTGATCAGGGTTCCGGTCTGTTCGAACACGGCCGTGAGATCGTACGAGTCCATTTCACCCCCACGATTCGGTGGTTTCTCGGCTCAGGTCCGTCGGGGCGCGGTCGTACCGCTCGGCGCGAGCGCCGGCCGACGGCCGCATACAAGTAGGGGGAATGGAGATGCCGCGAAAGAAAAGGGCCGATCCGAGGGTATCGGATCGGCCCCGAGAATCTGTCGGCGCGGGCCGTCAGGCGGCTTCGATCTCGCTGTCGCTACACCCGCCCGGGGATTGGGGGACCGGCGCGCTGACCTCGAAGGCCGGCAACGACAGCCACTCGGACGTGGGCTCGGTGGCGCCGATCCTATCGACGTCGAGCAACGAGCGGCCGTCGGTGCCCAACACCACCGCGACGGCCATGAACATCCAGGTCAACGATCCAGCGATCGCCCAACGGCTGTTTCTGTCCATCATCTATCCTTTCTAACGCAGACCCCCCGGTCTGCGTGAAAGTGCGCGCTCCGCGAGTTTGGTCGCGCTTGACCGGACGCGACCCGAGACCAGAAAGTTTCGCTTCACTCGATCCTTTGACCCTCCCCGAGCGCGGAGGGTTGCAACCGCCCGGACGGGCGACGCGAGGACCATGGACGGGAGCCAAGCCGCCCTCATTCTTTTCGTGGCCGGGCTGGCCGCGGGCACGCTCAACGTGATCGCGGGGGGCGGGTCGTTGCTCACCCTTCCCCTCATGATCTTCCTCGGGCTCCCTCCCACCGTGGCCAACGGGACCAACCGAGTCGCCATCCTCCTCCAGAACGCCGCCGCCGTGTGGGGCTTCCACCGCCACCGGGTCATGGACTGGAGCTGGATCCGCCTGGCCGCGATTCCCGGAGTGTTGGGGGCCGGGTTGGGCACCTGGCTCGCCCTCGTGATCGGGGATGCGGCGTTCCAGCGAATGCTCGCCGTCTTCATGGTCCTGATCGCGCTGGGCACCCTGTGGCGTCCCGCGCGCGGACGCGTGCCGGGCCAGGTCTTGAGAGGACTCGAAGGAGCGCGCGGGCAGTGGGCCCTGCGGGCCGGGTTCTTCGCCATCGGCGTCTACGGTGGGTTCATCCAGGCCGGCATCGGGTTCCTCCTCCTCGGGCTGACCACCCTCGCCGGCCTGGACCTGGTGCGCGGCAACGCCCTGAAGGTGCTCTTCGTGCTCGCCTTCACCCCGCTCTCGCTGGCCCTGTTCGCCTGGGGCGGCAAGGTCGACTGGGTGATGGGAGCAGCCCTCGCGGCGGGGAATCTGGTGGGAGGGCTCGTCGGCGTCCGACTCACCGTGCTCAAAGGGCACCGGTGGGTGCGGGGGGTGGTGACGGTCACGGTGATCGCGTTCGCGGTCCGCCTCCTGTTCTGGGGCTGAGGAGGGTCCCCCTCACACGCGCGTGAGACGCGCCAGATACGCCCCCTGTTCGCCCTCGAAGGCGATCTCGCAGCGCCAGCCGGCGGCCGACGCGTGACGCGCCAGGGTGGCCATGTCGACGTAGAGCTCCCGGAACGGTCGACCGCGGCGCCCCCCGTACGAGAGCTCGATCCAGGCCTGTCCCGGGTATTCGCCGGCCGGCGGCCAGCGCCGCGGGGCGACCTCCGGCTCGGGTAGCGCCTCGCCGGCGTCGACGAGGAGCTGTCCGCCCGGGGCGAGGAAGCGCACGGCGTGCGCGAGAAACCGCCCCAAGCCCGTCAGCGTCCCGACCGGCCCCAGACCGTTCATCAGCATCACGACCGAATCGAACCCGGGCCGGCACCAGTGACGGAAGTCGGCGCAGACCGCTTGCCGGACGCCCCGGGCGCCCTGCAGGTGCGCGAGCCGCCGTTGCACCTCCACCGCCACGACCGGGAGGCCGCGGCGCTGGAGCTCGAGCGCGTGCACCCCCGTCCCGGCGCCGAGGTCGAGCACGTGACCGCGGCACAGCTCGATCGCGTAACGCTCGAACGGCAGGAGGGCATCGCCCGACCGGAAGAAGAAGGAGGCGGGCAAAGCATCGTCCTCGCCCAGGCTGCTCCGCAGCCCGATGCGCGCGTCCTCCACCCCCGCGTGGTAGTCGCACAGCGCGTCCGCGTAAGGAGTCAGCGGAGGCGCGGGGATCACCGACGCCAGCGCCAGGTGTCGAAGACCGTCGCGCAGCGGTTGCAGTAGTACTGGCTGGTGGAGACCTGCCCGCCGAAGGCGGAGAACTGCTCGGTGTCGAGGCCCTCGCAGAAGGGACACGCGACCGACTCCGGCAGGGCGTCCGACTTGAGGGGCTCGTCGAGCGGCGACCCGTTTCCGGAGCCGTCCGGCTCGGTGTCGGAAGGACCGTCGCGCATGATCAGTCCATCAGGAGCGAGCGGTTCCGGTCTCCCCTGACCCGGGCCAGGGTGTCTTCGTCCGGGCCGCCTTCGGCCGCCCGGCGGCGCCCCGCGTCCCACCCCTCCCACTCGGGCTCGCGCAGGCTCACCCACCCCTTCTCCCCGCGGCGCGCCAGGCCGAGCTCGTCCAGCGAAGGCCCGATGCGCTCGAGCCACGAGGACCGGGCGGCGTCGGGTCCGCCGGACAGGATCCCGGCCCCGGCGAGCTCCTGCAGCGCCGGATCCCCGGACGGGCCGAACCAGCGGAGACACGCGTTCCACGCCGCGCCGAACGCGTCGGCCAGCGCCTTCTTGCCTCCCGAGGTCGAGGACAGCCGCGCGGTCCACCCGCGGGCGTGCTCGAGGTGAAAACGCTCTTCATCCAACAGCTTTCGCACCTTGTAGTGGATCGGCTCGAAACGGCTGTCGACCATCAGCTCGAATTGGACCGAGAGCGCCGTGTCCAGCAGCAGGTTCAACGCGATCAACTCGGGCCAGGAAGACACGTCGCGGTCGAGCAGCTCGGAGCTGAGGTATTCCGTCGAGCCCCGTTCGTGCTCGAGCGCCTCGGGGTCACGACCGAAGTCCTTGAGAAGCGAGTAGACGATGCGGGCGTGTCCCCATTCGTCCTGCGCCATGGCCGAGCAGGCGATCCCCGCCTCCACCGAAGGAGCGCCCAGGATCCAGTCCGAGTAGCGGATGCCGAGGACGCGCTTGTTGTCCGCCAGCGCGAGGAGCAGGCCCGCGAGGCCGTCCGACAGGGTGGTCGGCAGCTCACCCGCCGACTTGAAGCCCGCCACCGACTCGCTCACCGCCTAGCTCCCCTCGGAGGTGGTGCCGTAGCCCGGCGGGGCGTCGCTGTCCGCCGCCGACCCCTCGCCGACCGGGGGTGGCCCCCCCAGGGTGAACGGCCGCTGATCGAGGTTGACGGCGCTGAAGGCATCCCGCGGCGCCACCGCCATCTCGAACCAGTTGGCCTCGTCGTAGGTCTGCCAGGCGTACACACGGGCCAGCTCACGGTTGGGCGCCGTGACGGTTCCGATGTGCTCGAAGCGATCCGCCCGCATCTTGCGGGCGAATACCTCGTAGATGCGCTCGTCGACCATGCGGCCGCCGCGACCTCCGTTGCCCCTCAAACGGAGATCCCCGCGGCGCGCAGTATGTCGCGGCCTCGAGCGGAGATGCGGTCGGTGGTCCACGGCGGATCCCACACCTTCTCGACGGCGACCTCGCGAATTCCCGGCTCGCGGAGCAGCCGCTCCCGCACGTCCCACTCGATGAAGTCCATACAGGGGCATGCCGTGGACGTGAACGTCAGCCGAACCACCACCGATCCGTCCTCGTCGGCT